>JANPKE010000319.1:0-3950 GCA_031425875.1 Nitrospirota bacterium | reverse complement strand
CGTCACGATTGGCTTCTATGTGTTTGACGATGGTTTCGATGACATGATCCATCTGGACCTGCGTCACGACCAGAAAGCCATCCTTAATGAACGCGTTCCGTACACTGTTGACCAACGCGGCGGCCCGTTCCATGACCGGCTTCGTCAAGTCGGCCAGTTGCGATTCGGATAAGTACCGGGCGGCAAAGTCCGTGACGGGACTCTCCACTGCAGAGAGAATCGTGACGGTGGCGGTCTCCGGAAGAAGGTAGGATCGTAGAAACTTCGCGGCGGCCCGTGACGGTTTGGAGTCGTCGATGGCGAGCGTGACATGGAGAAGTTTGTGCGTCGGTTGTTTCACCACCCACACAGAGCAGGGAGCCATCGAGGCAACTTGGCGCGAAATACTTCCCAATAAGAACCCTTGAATATCTCTGAGACCGCGCGATCCCATGATAATCAGATCCGCCTTCAAGCGACGCGCTTCTCTGGCGATGGTCTTCGCCAGTGGGCCATGAGCCAAGATGGTTTGAATGGTTGAGCGCGGTGCCGTGGCTGCTTGACCAAGGGCGACGTGAGCCGATCGCGCCGCATCCCTGAGCAGACTACCTCCCGCCTTTTCCATGGCCGCCAGAACTCGGCGCTCCCGGACGGGATTCTTCCCGGCGAGTGCTTGGAGAGCCCGCTTGTCGATGATATGCAGGAGTGCGACCTGTTCAGGCTCTCGGCTGGCAAGAGCTTCGAGTGCCTGGACTCCCCACTGCGAGTGTTCCGACCCATCGACCGCACAGACAATCCGCATAACTGATTCCTTTCGTTCGGGACGGACCGGATGTCGAGATGATCTCGGGTATCAGAACTGCATTGGATGTGCCTGCGAGATGGAGAGAAGCGGGAGAAGAATTGTTCATCTTCCAGGGAGTTATGAAGAGAACCGGTGTGTAGGTTCAGAGGGAGGTTGAGGCATTTTGCAGCAGAGGGGGAAATGTGACTGTGGTGAATAGCGTCAGCTCGAGCTTCTAGAGGGCTCAAAGTGAGCAGGATCGAGTCCGGTACACAGAGTGTCACCTAGTCTTCGCTCGTAAGAGAATCGGAGCTTGGTAATTCGGATCGCCGAGGACTGACACCGGGGAGCGACGAGGGGGCAAATCCTATCGGAAGGACCTAAGGAGGGACGATGAAAAAGACGAAAAAGGCGAAGAGGGGTAAGGTCGTCAAAGTCAAAGACTTCGATTCCATGACAGTCAGTCAGGTCATGGAGAAGGAAGTCCAGTCCGTTCGTCTGAGAACGAAGGGAGACCTGATTGCGTCGCTCATGATCGAGGGCTTTGGGGCCGTCCCAGTCGTCGAGAATGGGCGCAAGCTGGCCGGCATCGTCAGCGAGCACGATTTGCTGGCGGCCGTCGACGATGGTCATCAGCTTGGCGCTGTTTCGGCGAAAGATGTCATGACTTCCAACCCCTACTCAGTCAGGCCGGAAACGACGCTCGGAACGTTGGTCCATGTGCTGCGCGCAAGCGATCTGGTTCGTGTCCCCGTCGTGGATGACAAGGATAAATTGGTCGGTATCATCGCGAGACGCGATGTCTTGCGAACCTATCTTGCCACTGGCGGCAAACGATATACAGTGAGGAGCGTATGAGACAAACTGAATTCTTTCTGAAGGCCTGCGATCCGAAGACCTTGACGGTGGGACAGTTGATGCAGGACGCCGTCACACGATGCAGCTCGCGCACTGACGCCGCGACGATCGCCCACATGATGACCCACCGCAATTTCGGGAGTCTTCCGGTCGTGGAAGAGGATGGTACGTTGGTTGGGGTCGTCACCGAATACGATCTGCTGCAAGCCATGATCGAGGGCCGCGATCTTCGAAAGATTCTCGCGACGGAAATCATGTCGGCCCATCCCGTGACCGTGACGGAAGATCAAACCCTTGCCCAAGTGGCCGATCTGTTCCAGGATCGCTATTTGACCCGTGTGCCGGTCGTCCGAAATAACAAGCTGGTGGGGATTCTTGCCAGGCGAGATCTGTTGTTCGGTTATATGAAGGCGTCGCAGTATTGGTCCTAACAGACTGTTGCAGCTTATATTGACCGTACTTTCAAACTAACTATGGGTCGCGGCAACATCAGCTTCCTCTCCTTGACCCAGTTCATCCACCATCACCTGCTGTGGTTCTTGATTGGTGCCTACACCCTCTCCGCCATCTGGCCAACAGCGGGCCTCTGGATACGGAATGTCAGTTTCGGCGATCTCCGAATCTTCAACGAGACCCTACACGTCTCCTTACTCCTGCTTCTGCTGGCGACCTTGATGTTCAATGCGGGAGTGGGGGTCAAGACCTCGCACCTCCGATCTCTGGCCCAGAAAACAAGGGTCCTGCTTGCGGGGCTCACCGCCAATCTCATCATCCCCATGGCCTATATCTTTCTGGTCACCCTTATTATGCGGCTGTGGTATGAGCCGGAGGAAGCGCAACACATCCTCGTCGGGCTGGCCTTGGTGGCTGCCATGCCGATTGCCGGGGCCTCAACCGCCTGGGCACAAAACTCCAATGGCAATCTAGCGCTGAGCTTAGGGTTAGTCCTCGCCTCGACCATCCTCAGCCCTATCCTGACGCCTATCGCCCTGTATACGTTCGGGGAGATGGCTACGGAGGAATATGAGGCTGTCATACACACACTCGCTGCGTATGGATCAGGAGCGTTCCTGGGGCTCTGGATTGTGTTGCCTTCCCTGTTGGGCCTTGCGGTGCGCTTCGTGGCGCCTGAAGCCCAACTGATGGCCATCATGCCGTTCATCAAACTGATCAACGCAATCGTTCTACTGCTGTTGAACTATTCGAACGGATCGGTATCACTTCCTCAGGCAGTCGCAGACCGCGATTTCGACTTTCTGGCGGTGACGCTGGCCATCACCGCGGGCCTCTGTGTCACGGCTTTTTCCTCTGGCTATGGGTTGAGTCGATTGTTCAAGGTAGACGATGCTGATCGCGTCTCGCTCATGTATGGATTGGGGATGAATAACAACGGGACCGGGCTGGTCTTGGCCTCTCTTGTGCTTGGCTCGTACCCACGAGTCATGGTCCCCATCATTCTGTACAACCTGGTTCAGCATCTCGTGGCCGGAGGCGTGCATGAAGTGACAGGTCGGACCAGTGGGAAGCAAAAGATAGAAGGACACTGAGGGAACTAACAGATCAGAAACTTTGATTGCATTCGGCCTCAGCGGGAGATTCCGACTAAGGCACCCGCATGGGTTAGACCTCCGCCCTCTGTTGAACATGGTTTCCAGTGCCGTATTTTTCTGCGATCAGGAGTGGCAGGGATCAGGCAGGCACTCCAAACAAAGCCCCAACCCCAGCGGTTACGGCCATGGCCAAGGCGCCCCAAACGGTCACCCGCGCGGCAGCAGTCATCACAGAAGCACCTCCGACGCGCGCAGCCAGGGAACCTAAGAGTGTAAGAAATAAGATCGAGCTTCCAGAAACAGCCCACATCAGCGCAGAGACGGGCACCAACAGGACTACCAGGAGAGGGAGGGCAGCGCCAACGGAAAACGTGATAGCCGAAGCCAGTGCGGCTTGAACCGGTCGTGCGGTTACTATGTCGGATATGCCCAGCTCGTCACGCCCATGCGCGCCGAGTGCATCATGTGCCATCAGCTGGGTTGAGACGTTGGATGCGAGTTCTGCATCGAGCCCACGTGCAACGTAAATCGCGGTCATTTCCCGGTGTTCTTGCTCCGGGTTTACTGCTAACTCTTTGCACTCCCGATCTAGATCCGCGCGCTCGGTGTCGGCTTGCGAACTCACCGATACATACTCACCAGCAGCCATGGCCAGGGCACCAGCCACAAGACCGGCCACGCCCGCGGTCATAATACTCGTTGAACTCGCGCCTGACGCCGCGACGCCTAAGACGAGACTCGCCGTGGAAACAATACCGTCATTGGCGCCAAGAACAGCC
>JANPKE010000318.1:0-4689 GCA_031425875.1 Nitrospirota bacterium | reverse complement strand
GTCTTTGGACAGGAGCCCTACTTCAACGGTCTGCGCAATGAACAACTGGGGAAACTTGGGCTGTGGGTGGTCTGGCTACTGAAGACACTTGCCGTTCCGCTTATTTTCTTCGCGATTATGGATTCGCTGATCCGTGCCAGCTTACCGCTGCGCCAGGGAGCGAAGCTCATCGCGATTTGCCTCGTCAATGTTTCCGTGGCCATGCTGATCGGACTGACCATGATGAACCTCTGGCAGCCTGGAAAATCCTGGCAGGGCCATGTGGAGGAGTTACTTCATGTGATACCGGGCACGACGCTCAAGCCGGCCTTCACCCCATCAGAGCATCCACTCGAAGACTTGATGGCCTATATTCCTCGGACGATCGCCGATCCGTTTGGGAGCAATAACATCATCGGCGTCGTGCTGCTGGCGCTCGGGGTCGGGCTCGTCTTACGGTGGGGCCGAACGAAGAGCGGCCAGGCCGGCGGAGTCCTTGATCGCATAGCCTGGACCATTGAGTGGGTCTATGGGTGGCTTGTGAGAGTCCTCTGGTGGGTCATCCTGGTCATTCCATTTGCGGTGTTTGGTGTCGTGGCGAGCGTGGTCGGCCGGTCAGGAATCGGCGTCTTCTCAACGCTCTGGATCTTTCTCGCCGCAATGCTTCTCGGCCTTGCGGTGCATGCGCTGCTCTACTATCCGCTGGTGGCGTGGGTCATCGGGAAGAAATCACCCAGGGTGTACATCGGACAGGGAGCCGATGCCATCATGACGGGTCTCTCTTGTAATAGCAGCCTGGCTACCGTGCCCATCACGCTCCGCTGTCTCGAACGGATGCAGGTCTCGGCACAATCGGCGCGCCTGGCAGCCTGTGTCGGCACAAACCTCAACAACGACGGCATCACCCTCTATGAAGCGATGGCGGCGCTGTTCCTTGCCCATGCACTCGGTTATGACTTGCCAATCTCGAAGCAGATCGTGATTGTCGTCGCCTCCATCATCGCCGGCGCCGGCGTGGCCGGCATTCCCGAAGCGGGCATGATCGTGCTCCCACTCGTCCTTGCTGCGGCCGGTCTGCCGGACCAAGTCATCCTCGCCGCCATTCCCCTCATCATGACCGTGGACTGGATCATCGCCCGCGCCCGCTCCGGCGTGAACGTCATGAGCGATATGCTCGTCGCCATCCTGCTCGACGTCGGCAAGACGGGTTCTGTGACGGAGCCTCAGACTGAAGCGGGACGATAAATGGACACAACCGGAAGCTTCCTGAAAATGGACATCCGAGCTATACACGCGGCAGCCGGCTTGAGCGCCAACGCAGCGATCAAGGGATCGGACAGCGGGAGCGTCACCCTTTTGGGAAGAAGCTGTGCTGACAGATCTCCCGTGCGGATCCAGGTTGAAATCACCTGAATCCACTCTTCGATGCACAGGAGCCGCGAAGCTGTTATTTAACAAGAAGATTCGATCAGAAATTCACCGATCTACGACAGTAGTGCCAGGCTCCAGCTCCTCTGACAATGCCACCTGGGTCATTCCCACCTGACCAATTTGCTTGAGTCACCGATTCCGTGACGATGCGATAGAACGCAGTACGGCACTAGGAACGAGGCTGCGGAAATCGGTATCATGGGATCGGTTCTGTACCAGACGCACGCTGACTATGAACACCGTCCCATCACGCCGCCTGTTCGACCAGATTCTCTTTACCCGTGACGATCTTCGGCCGGGACGCACGCTGCTGTTCCGCATCGGACTCGTGCTGGCCCTCCTCGCCCTCGTCTTCCTTGTATTGTGGATCGAGCGCGATGGGCTGAAGGATAACTACGATGAGCACTTGACCGCCATCGATGTGCTCTATTTCGCGATGGTCACTATTACGACCGTTGGATATGGGGATATCGTGCCGGTCTCACAGCAGGCTCGGCTGGTGGATGCGGTGTTGTTCACGCCGATCCGGTTGTTTATTTGGTTTATCTTTCTCGGCACCGCTTATCAGCTCGTCGTGAACCGGTATAGGGAGGGCTATCGTATGGCGAAGGTCCAGGCAGCACTACGTGACCACATCATTGTTTGTGGGTTTGGCTATACAGGTTGGTCGACAGCCAAGGAGTTGCTGGCGAAGGGGACGGAACCTGATCGCCTCGTCATCATTGAACCTCGTGAAGAGCGAGTCAGTGCCGCGATCGAGCTCGGCCTCGTCGCCTTTCGTGGTAATGCCGCTCAAGAGACAATGCTGCAGCATGCCGTTGTCCAGCGCGCGAAGGCCGTTATCATCACCGCCGGTCGAGACGATACCAACGCGTTGATTCTATTGACCGCACGCCACTTAAATCCGACTGTGGAAATTCTCGTGAGTGCAGTGGAAGAAGAAAATGTGAAGTTGTTTCGGCAGGGCGGCGCAACCGGCATCATTTCCCCCTCGACCTTCGGCGGCTATTTGCTAGCCGACGCTGTGGGACATCCGCATTTCATGGATTATGTTCAAGACCTGCTGACGGCGGGCGGCCGGGTCAGCCTCATCGAGCGTCCCGTCGCGCCGAATGAAATCGGATGCACCGCCACGGCCCTTAAGCCGGATATCGTCCTGCGTCTGTATCGTCGTGGAACGGTAATCCACTTCTGGGATCTTCAAGAGGGGCAGAAGACGGAGGCGGGGGATGTCCTGCTGGTTCTCAAATCGCTCCCCGGCGCGACAGCTTCCGGTACGCAGGTCGCTTAGAGGTCTCACTCTCTGAAGGAGCCGTTCAGCGTCGGTCTGCCGCCTCCAGTAGCGAAGCCTTTGGTTCAGGTGCCATCGGAAAACCAACGCAACGGCCATCATCCGACTGCGTTGCGTCTGAGTGGTTATACCTTTCCCAAGCCCCCGGCGACCAACTCAGCATTCATTCCTTTCGACTCAGCGATTTTTCTCCCAACAGCCCCTTGCATCATTCCGTTTTGGCTGGGAAGATATCCGTACAGATTATGAGTGACTGGACGACGCGAGAGGGAAGCGGGGCGGGAGGGTGCCGCCGCTATTGGTCGTGGGGTCTCGTCGTGATCATGGTGGCCCTCACGGGCTGCTCATTCGCGGCCACCGCTTATCGGTATGCCGACCGAATCATCGTCTGGCAGCTCGACCACTACTTTGACCTCACTCGTGATCAGCGTCATGATCTTGCGCAACGCCTCCCTCCCTTACTCAACCGGCATCGGCACGACGCCCTCCCGCAATATGAAACGTTCCTCCGGGAGATCCGCCAGCGGGTCGAGCAGGGCCTCACCGGTCCGGATGTCGACTGGGCCTATGCCACCTACGATCGGCTTCGCACGGATCTCTTGGAACAAGTCGTCGCCGACAGCGCAACCTTTCTCGCTTCTGTCAAAGCTCGGCAAGTGCACACGTTTGAATCAGCTTTGCAAAAAGACCACACCAAAGCCGCGCGCCTCATTCAGGCTCCGGCGCCGGAGCGCCTGAACAAACGGGGCCAGATCATCCTTGATGGGCTGAAAGACTGGGTAGGGCCGCTGACCAAAGAACAGCAGGAACGGATTCGCGAGTGGAGCCTCGGGCTGCCCGATGTACAGGTGGTCGTAGATGCTTATCAGCAACAGCGCCAGCAGGAGCTTCTCATGCTCCTCAACCAGCCTCGGAGTCCCGAGCGGATCGCCCAAGAACTTCGCGCCATGTTCGTCTCCCTCGACCAGACCGCTCCCCAGTCCTATCAACACGCTGTCCGCGAATTACGTGCAGACGCCAAAACGATGGCCCTGGCCGTTGATCAGCAACTAACTCCCGAACAGCGCCGCCACGCCCTCGCGAAACTCCAACGGCTCATCGACCAGGTCCACGATCTCCAGGCAGGCTAGTTTCTGGCATTCAAAGCACTCCGGATGTCCGCCGGCGGCCTATCGGATCAGGTTATCCTCGCTGCCATTCCCCTCATCACGACTGTCGACTGGATCATTGCCCGCGCCCGTTCCGGCGTGAACGTGATGAGCGACATGCTCGTCGCCATCCTGCTCGACGTCGGCAAGACGACTCCGGCAACAGAGTCTCACGCAGCGGCGGGAGACTATGAGGAATGATCGCGACCGTCTAGAACCCCAGGGCTCTTGTGCGTCCATTCGCAGATTTAGGCGGCTGGCAACGGAGTGATATGATTGATTGTCTTCTTGATGTTCCGGGCTGCTTCCCACAGGTCGACGGCACGCTGGGCATTCAACCAGAATTCGGGGCTGTTGCCGAATAACCGCGAGAGCCGCAGCGCCATCTCAGGACTGACCGCGCGTCGCTTCCGCAGCAGGTTATTGACCGTTTGCCGGGACACCAGGAGCGATCTGGCAAAGCCGGACACCGTCAATCCATATTCAGGCAGGAAGTCCTCTCGCAGCATCACACCCGGATGAGTCGGCCGAACGTTTCGCAGGCGCTTATTGGGGAGACTCATTAGCCACCTCGCTCAATGATAATCTGCATGACCAAGCGTAATGAGGCAACTGGCACCTGTCAACTGGAGCTACTCCGCCCAGCATTCAGGACTGAGGACTCAGCACTCAGTCCTCAGCACTCCCCTCGGCCCTCAGTCCATAGGCCTTTCCGATCTTCCATTCCATAAAAGGTGAGGTGATTTCCACGCTTAGGTTCTAACTCCAAGTGCAACACTACCAGCCCGGATGGGCTACGGTGTTGCCATGCGAACGAAATCCTACAGACACCTGAGTGCC
>JANPKE010000317.1:0-5343 GCA_031425875.1 Nitrospirota bacterium | reverse complement strand
AATGCCGATATAATTGCCCAAAGACTTCGACATCTTTTCTTTATTGATCTGGACAAACCCGTTGTGGACCCAATAGCTTGCGAATTCTTTTCCCGTCGCCCCGCATGATTGCGCAATCTCGTTCTCATGGTGTGGGAAAATGAGATCCATCCCACCGCCATGGATGTCGAAGGTTTCACCGAGGTGCCGGATCGACATAGCAGAGCACTCGATATGCCAGCCTGGTCGCCCTGGTCCCCATGGGCTTTCCCAGGTCGGCTCACCTGGCTTACTGCTCTTCCACAGGGCAAAGTCCATCGCGTGGTGCTTTCGTTCATCCACGTCCACACGCGCACCGGCTTGCAAGTCGTCGAGTCGTCGTTTTGACAACCGTCCGTACTCCGGATACTTGGAGACTTCAAAATACACATCTCCGTCCACCACGTACGCCAACCCCTTTTTGACCAATTGCTCCGTGAGGTGAATGATGTCGGCGATATGCTCCGTGGCCTTCGGCTCCTCAGTCGCAGCTCGGATGCCCAGCTTACCCATATCCTCATGGTAGGCCTGAATGTACTTGGCCGTCACGGCATCACAAGAAACACCCTGTTCATGTGCCCGCTTGATAATCTTGTCATCGACGTCGGTGAAGTTCTTCACGAAGGTCACCGCATAGCCACTGTATTCCAAGTACCGCCGGAGCACGTCGAAAACCAACGCACTCCGTGCATGGCCGATATGGCAATAGTCGTAGACCGTTACACCGCAGACGTACATGCGTACCGCCTTCGGCGCGATCGGCTCAAACGGCTCCTTCTTTCCTGTCAGGGTATTGTAAATCTTAAGCATGTGAGGGCTTCTATGGGGTCGTGGGGTTACGCTTCGGCCAATGGGACCAGAGAAAATATCCGAGGGCAAGCACCAGAAAAAGTCCGATGACAATGTCGAATTGATGAAAGTAATCCCGAAGATGTTCCCACTGTTCACCCATTTTCACACCGATATAGGCGAGGAGATAACACCAGGGCAACGCTCCAACAAACGTGAAGACGACGAACCGCGGAAAATTCATCCTCGCAATGCCGGCCGGGAGCGAAATGAACGTCCGCACAACCGGGAGCATTCTGCCAAAAAAGACTGCAGCTTCACCATGTTTTGCAAACCAGCGATCGGCCACATCCAGATCGTGGTGCGAGACCAGGAAATATGGTCCATAGCGCTCTGCAAACGGTCGTCCGCCCCAGACCCCTCCGTAGTAGGCCACGATCGAACCGAGCACATTGCCGACCGCTCCGGCCAGCGTGACCCCGAGCATCGTAAACTGTCCGGTTGTGACCAGATAGCCTGAAAACGGCATGATGATTTCGCTCGGCAGCGGAATGCAGGCACTTTCAACCGCCATTGTGAAGAGGATCCCGCCATAGCCGAACCTAGAAATACAGGCGATGACAAACCGGCTTAACTCTCCAATGATGGCTTCGATCAACCCTCCCATCACGCCTCTCGTTGCCCAGTACGGCTCGATCTGCGACCAAGCGATTGAGATTTCTTGATCCCCCGGCTCATGATCGGCTCCCACGCACGGAAGTGATCCAGCACACCATGGTGAGTACTATCCAGGCGGATCGGCGTCATGGAGACAAAACCTTCTTCGATCGCCTCGTGGTCAGCATCCTTACTACGACTCCATGAGACCCGCTGACCTGCAATCCAGTAATATTTGCGTCCGTGTGGATCAAGTTTTTCAATGATGGGATTGTCAAACCGCCTTCGGCTGAGACAGGTGACCCGCACGCCTCTCATGCCTCGTCGCGGGCGATCTGGGATATTCACGTTCAGAAGCGTCTCCTCGGGCAAACCGTGAGCAAGAACAAGCCGTACGACACGTGCGGCATAAATCGCACCAATTTCAAATCGAAATGTCTCCTGCCCTTCTTGCGACACGGCTACGGAGGGTATACCAAGGATGGTTCCTTCCATCGCCGCCGACACGGTCCCTGAGTACAGCACATCATCGCCGAGGTTGACCCCTTTGTTGATACCGGAGACGACAATGGCGGGTGGTTTCGGCATGACTTTTAGCAGCGCAAGATTTACGCAATCCACTGGGGTCCCATTCACGGCATACGTGCGTGGACTCAGTTGGTGCAGACGCAATGGCTTATGCAATGTTACAGCGTGAGCGACAGCCGTGCGTTCTCGATCTGGAGCAACAATCCAGACTTCACCGATCGCAGCAAGCGCCTTTGCCAAAGCTGCGATCCCCGGCGATTGGATACCATCATCATTGGTGACAAGGATGCGCATGGTTACGCTTCAACAAAAAGAGCTGCCCGAGGCAGCTCCGATATCCGAACCGAGCATTCGGCGAGACTCCCCAACTCCAAATGCTCTTCATACTGCACGAGGGAAACTGGTCGGGGCGGCGGGATTTGAACCCACGACCACTCGCACCCCAAGCGAGTGCGCTACCGGGCTGCGCTACGCCCCGACACGTTCATAACTCTGGGCATCCCCATCTTGACCGATGATCAGGGGATTGTTTTCAGAGAACCTACCCTTTTCTCATGCTGAATGCGAGTCGATAATTTTGAGAATAACTTGGAGATCGCCTCTCAACTTTTTAGCAACCTCTCTTGGACGAAGGCTACGCGACATAGCGCGCCCACGACGTACCCAGTATCGCTTAACACCATCGAGTGTATGTCCCTCCTCATAGAGCATCCGCTTGATTTCCAGCACGGTTTCAACATCTCGTTGAACATAGAGACGTTGATTCCCTCGACTCTTTTTTGGCTTCAGAAACGTAAACTGAGATTCCCAGAAACGGAGCACATACGCGGGAAGCTTCGTCAACTGACTCACTTCTCCGATTTTATAGAAAACCTTGCTCCCCAGCCTGGGTTCAGTTCCCATGACCGGCCTCACGGTGCGCCTTGTACTGGATTGACGGAGCCGAGCTGGTTGTTGTGTTGACCTGTCTGCTTTGTTTACGCAGGATGATCAAAAAGACCGCCCGCAGGGCCGCAGCGAGCGAGAAGCCGAGTCGCACCATGTGCCGTACGGTGAGGCGTTGAGCAATACGAGAACGACGCGGGTGGTTGTTTTTAGCATCCTGCTATGAATTGACGTACTTCTTGAACACCTGGCTTGGTCGAAACGTCACGACTCGACGGGGGGTAATTCCAATTTCTTCTCCGGTTCGAGGATTTCGGCCCTTTCGGGCTCCCTTGCTGCGGACAACAAAATTTCCAAACCCCGCGATTTTGACCGATTCTCCCTTCTGCAAGACAGACTTCAACATGTTCAGTACAAACTCAACGATATCAGCGGCTTCATTTTTTGAAATGCCGACTTGCTTGAAAATCTCATCAGCGATATCCGCCTTTCTCATACTACCCCCCCTACGTGACCACTACAACTCGCCGCGTTTCTGCCTGATGAACTTCTCTCCCAATGCGATGAGTTTTGCTTAAGTTACGTGAGGTTATGAAAGCTGTCAAGAATAAATTTAGCTAATGCTTACGAAAATACTCTAGTCCTTCGCGAGAAGTTTGTATTCGATACTATCAACGAGAGCCTGCCACGTCGCCTCAATGATGTTTTCCGAGACCCCGACTGTCCCCCACTTATCCTTATGGTCACCGGATTCGATCAAGACCCGCACCTTTGACTCGGTCCCTCGATTAGCTGCCAGGACGCGCACCTTATAGTCAAGAAGCTTCACTTCTTGAAGCTGAGGATAGAATTGTTCCAGCGACTTTCTCAGCGCATGGTCGAGTGCGTTGACCGGTCCAGCCCCAACAGCCGCCGTATGTTCGACCACATCGCCGACTTTGACCATCACCGTGGCTTCGGAAAGAGTCGTTCCATCCTCCTGCTTCTTTTCGACAATCACACGAAATCCGAGCAACTGAAACGAGGGCCTATGACTCCCCATGGCCTTTCGCATCAACAATTCGAACGATCCTTCGGCGCCTTCGAATTGATAGCCCTGACTCTCTCGGTCCTTCAGCGTATGGATCAGCTCGTCGACCTTGGCGTGGTTCTTTGGAAGCTTGATCCCGTACGCTTCAATTTTATCGAGAAGCCCGCTCCGGCCTCCGTAGTCGGAGATCAGCATCCGTTGTCGATTCCCGACTCGGGCCGGATCGACATGTTCATAGGTCGCCGGATTCTTCAGCACGGCATGAATATGCACGCCCCCTTTGTGCGCAAACGCGGAATCGCCGACATAGGGTTGATGCTTATTCGGCATTAGATTCGCGATCTCGGTGACAAACCCTGACACATCCTTGAGATGGCTCAATCGATCGGTCAAGGCTGGACGCTTCATCTTCAGTTCTAAATTCGGGATGATCGAACAGAGGTTGGCATTCCCACACCGCTCTCCGATTCCATTGATCGTCCCCTGGACCTGCCGGATACCCAATTCGATCGCCACAAGGGAGTTTGCCACAGCCATTTCACAATCGTTATGCGCATGAATACCGAGCGGCACCCGACACTCGCGTTGAACCACGCTGCAGATCTCGCGGATCTCCCACGGCATTGCCCCCCCGTTGGTATCGCAGAGAATAACCCGCTCGGCTCCGGCCTCCACCGCTTTTCTGATGGTGGTAAGCGCATACTCCGGATTGGTCTTGTATCCATCGAAGAAATGCTCCGCATCGTAGAACACCCGACGTCCTTTTCCCTGGAGATACGCGATGGAATCGGCGATCAACTCTAAGTTCTTGCTCAGTGAGATTCCGAGCGCATCGGTCACGTGGAGCGACCAGGTTTTCCCGAAGAGGGTGATGGTTTTGGTCTCGGCAGCGAGTAGGGCCTGGAGATTGGGGTCCTTTCCGACGGTATTGCTGGCTTTCCTGGTGGATCCAAATGCGATCACGTCGGCATGCTTCAGCGGAATCGTCTTGATCATCCGGAAGAATTCAATGTCTTTGGGATTCGCCCCAGGCCACCCGCCTTCAATAAAATGAACCCCTAGATCATCCAACTTTTGCGCGATTCGCACTTTGTCTTCAGCGGAGAAACTGACATCCTCCGCCTGAGCGCCGTCGCGCAGGGTGGTGTCATAGATTTCTAATGCCGCAGCTCGATCGGCAGGCAGTTTCACGAGAGGACGTGCGCGCTGCTCACGGGCGGCGCGGGGAGAGCGAGGCTGTGTGGTTTTGCGAGCCATGGGGAGAGAGGGTACCAGGAGCGAGGCTCCCCTGTCGAGACGTCAAGCTCAGAGCGATTAGCGGTAGCCGGGGTCACTCACGATCAGCCGAAATTCTTCGAGGCGGAATCGATAGCGTCGATAGATTCAGCCCTGCCGATTTATTTGAGGATGCCAAAATAGAAGGCTGCAACCACAAA
>JANPKE010000316.1:0-5829 GCA_031425875.1 Nitrospirota bacterium | reverse complement strand
ATTAGTGGCTGTCATACTAGGAAAGTCCATAGAACGAGCAGATCAATGGCCTCGAATATCCTTGAGCACGACGCGACCAACCGTGTCCGTCCATGTCCATACCCGGAACCGAGGTCGAGGGATGATTAGGTCCTGGCTCCTCAGCGCCCTTAGGAGCGCAATCGCCTCCACCCGGAATCCCGGAGATGGAAGAATTCCTCGATAATCAATCGGACTCTTCCAGACTTAGCTCTTGCTTTTGAAGAAGTCTCCATAAGGCTATAGCATTTCTTATGGCATAGGCATTTCGGTCATTATTAAGATACGCCCAGACCCGTTCCGCGCCGCTATCGCGTATACGGTTTGCCCACATGGTCAATTCTTCCTTTGAATATTTATGTCGATACCATTGATGTGTTCCATGAAATCGAAGATAGATATCATCCGATGTTTTAATTACATCATCAGGCAATCCGGGACCGCTGCATGAACAAAACATCGTTCCGGTATTGCGAAATGCGGAAAAAGCGGTTTGGTTCCACCAACTGGCATGACGGAATTCCACCACATTGCGGCGACTATGGTCCAGTTGATCTAAGATCGCTCTCAGACGGGCCCGCGTGTAGTGAAAACTGGGCGGCAATTGGAAAAGAAAACAGCCCATCATTGGTCCCAGCATATCCGCGATAAAACTGAAATCCGCAATAAGCTGTTTTGTCCCCTGAAATTTCTTTACGTGTGTAATCAATTCACAGACCTTGACGGTATAGACAAACTGTCTTCGTTCTGCCTGCCGCCGCCAGGATTGAACCGTTGCAACCGTGGGCCATGCATAAAAAGGGGCATTGAGCTCAACGGTCTTAAAATGCCTTGCATAATGGTCAAACCAGCTTTTGGTCGGCATATCCGCCGGATAAAACTCACCCCGCCAGTGCCAATAAAACCAGCCGGAACATCCGATATTGAACTTTGGTGCGCTGCCGGCAGAATCCGGCAGCGCATCAAGATGGCTGTTTAGTCTAGCTTTATGCATCTTCGCCGCCCGACCTACATTGGCTTCGCGTTGTTTGTTGCGGCGAAGTTGGCGGCGAGCGCGACGTTCTTCGGCTGTAAGGGGTGGGTCATTAACCATGTATTACCGACTCCAATTATGAGGGAGCGCTATAGTATCTACCGGCTCAACCTGTGCGCTATAGCGTTACAACTTCCTGGGGTGCATCCTAGTCGACATCTTCTCTGGAAACTGGTTCATTCATCATAGTGATAGCCTAATTCGTATTTGAGCCGCAGGAAAACAGGATTTTGAAGCTGCAGGATTACTTAGGACACCGTCATGAATGTAAGTGTGATACAGGACTTTCTCTTACAGGTGGCGCTTGCCCTTGCCTATTATGCCGTTCTCGTCACGGTCATGCGGCTCGCTGGAAAACGGTTGGCTGGGCAGACTACGACATTCGATTTAGTGATCCTCATTACTATTAGCGTCGTGCTGCAGACGACGGCGCTACGCGAGGGAGTCCTCAATGCGTTCATCTTTATCGCAACGGTATTCGGTGCGCATCAGCTCCTCGCCGCGGTCTGCGCCCGCTCGACTCGCATTCGTCATCTCGTGCGCAATTGTCCTCGGATTCTGATCCAGAATGCCCGTGTGGATTACGAGGCGCTGGCCAGCGAAGGGCTCTCTTATGATGAACTCCTCGCGGGGTTGCGAAAGCTTGGCTATTCCTCTCAGGAAGGGATAAAAAGCGCCACGCTTGAAGAGACCGGACAGATCAGCGTGATCCCTCTGGAACGAGGGGAACCGGCTAGTTCGAAATGATTGCGGTCGAAAAACAATGTTCTGGTCAGGCTCGTCTAGAATGGTCCGAGCAGACTTGCCCCCCTGAAGCCCTATCTTCCTAGCGAGACGCCGACGGCGGCAGGCGCCGTTTCCAAAGATAGCTGCCCCCATGTTGTCGCGGTGGGATGTTGCTCCTCGTTCCGACGCGCTCATACCACCAGATGCCTCGGGCCTCGGAGCCATCTTCCGAGAGCTCGACTTCAAAGGCGCCTTCGCGGTCGTTCTTCGATTGTTTCCATGTTCCCTGCCAGCGGCGATCCACATACTGCGTCGTGACGATCTGCCCACCCTGCCAGGTGTAGGGGCCATTGCCGTGAGCATCCAGCGTCGCGTGATACTGCTTATTGTCTTCGACCTCTGTGATGTCCCACTCACCTGTTAAACGGATGTGATTGGGCCCGTCTATCTGACGGCCACCGGTACGACGGCGCAGCGTCGTCTGATTTGTCAAAAGGCTCCCCAAACCGGTATCCGGTCCCCGCCCGGATTCGTGCCACGCAACGAGAATCCACTGGCCGCCCCGCCGTTCCAGAACGCCTGTTTCACGCAGTGGAATGACCATCCGCTGACTAGGATCTTCGACGCTGAGGTAGCGGATATAATCCAGTTCCATCGCAAACCACGCTACCTCTCCCTTCTGCCATACTTGGAGATAGGTGATCGGCAGCTCCAGCTTGTGGACGGTCCTAAACTCGGTACGCATATCAGTCTCTAGGTCAGGCCATCCGACATACTTATGCCCGTCGATGGTGTAGCCGACGGCGTCCGCATCGTGCGACATGTACTTGGACATCGTGGCGACGTCCCGCGCTGCATTGGCTTCGACAATGACGCGCACCGTAGCTTCGGGTCCTTGAGGCTCTCCCGCCGAAAGTATCGTCGGTGTCAGACTGCACAAGAGGATGAGTACAAGCCCGTTCCAGCGCGAGATCACGGTCGATAAACTTAAATATTGCCATGGTTTCATAACGAAATGATGCTCCTTGCTTTCTCCCGTTCAGGACGGTGTCTCGAGGGATCGCCCCGTAACGACCTAAAGCGATACTCCAAATTTATTAAGCATCTTTTCCATACGGCGTCGGCCAACGCACCTGGGAAAAACCCTGGCCATACAGCACGCGCACAGGTGTGGGGTTTACCATCGCTGACGCAATGGCAAGGGCGCTGCCAGTACTCGCCGCACGTTCGGCAATATAGCAACACAGACTGAGCTAGCACCTGCCTCGGCCATCCGCTAAATGGTTAGCTTGAGAGGAGATACTGTTTGAACCACGCCACACTAGAGAGACACTAGGGCCCCTACTAGTATCTCCCGCCCTCGGCGTGCCCTTACCATTACCTTCCGGATTCACTTACCGGACCTTCCGGGTTCACTTACCGGCCACTGTCGCAAAACTATCCGGGGGACATTTAAGACTAAGACTTTGCTCGCGATAGGGTAAGAACTAGAGCAAGAGATGTACAAAGGGCATGCATTGCCCGCGTTCGGATGAGCGAGCAGTCGGAACCACTCCCTCACTTCATCGACAAGGAGATCGTCTGACATGAGAAAAGAGAAGAAAGAGAAGGACAGCGCCAAGATAAAGGCCTTGGCCCAGTTTCAGGAACACAGCGCTGATCAGGTTCTGACGACCAACCAGGGTCTTCGGCTCAACGATGATCAGAACTCGCTCAAAGCGGGAGAGCGTGGCCCGTCGCTGCTCGAAGACTTTCACCTGCGCGAGAAGATCACGCACTTTGACCATGAGCGCATTCCCGAACGAGTCGTGCATGCTCGTGGCTCCGCCGCACACGGGTTCTTCCAGGTCTACGAATCGATGGCTCCCTACACCAAGGCATCATTTCTTCACGATCCCGCCGTCCGAACTCCCGTATTCGTCCGTTTTTCGACCGTGGTGGGATCTCGCGGCTCGAGCGACTTGGCGCGCGATGTCCGGGGGTTCGCGGTGAAGTTCTATACGCAGGAGGGCAATTTCGACCTGGTCGGGAACAACATTCCCGTCTTTTTTATTCAGGATGCAGTGAAATTTCCCGACCTGGTTCATGCCGTCAAACCGGAACCGCACCATGAGATGCCTCAAGCGGCTTCCGCGCATGACACATTCTGGGATTTCATCTCGTTGATGCCGGAGTCGATGCACATGATCATGTGGGTGATGTCGGACCGAGCGATCCCCCGAAGCTATCGGATGATGGAAGGGTTCGGGGTGCACACCTTTCGGTTCGTTACCGAGAAGGGCAAATCCCGGTTCGTCAAGTTTCACTGGAAACCCCTCCTGGGCATCCATTCCATCGTCTGGGATGAAGCACAAAAGATTTCCGGGCTCGACCCGGACTTTCATCGCCGCGACTTGTGGGAAGCCATTGAGAACGGCGACTTCCCTGAATGGGAGTTGGGCGTCCAACTGGTAGAGGAAAAGGACGAGCACGCATTCGACTTCGACCTCCTGGACCCGACGAAAATCATCCCAGAAGAACTGGTTCCGGTGAAACGGATCGGCAAGCTGACCTTGAATAGAAATCCGGAGAACTTTTTTGCCGAGACTGAACAGGTGGCCTTTCACCCCGGGCATCTTGTATCCGGAATCGATTTCTCTAATGATCCGCTCCTCCAAGGCCGCCTCTTCTCCTACACAGACACGCAACTCATCCGGCTTGGCGGTCCAAATTTTCATGAGATCCCGATCAACCGCCCTGTAGCCCCCGTCCACAATAACCAGCGGGACGGGCATATGCGGCAAACCATCAATCAGGGCCGGGTCAGCTACCAACCCAATTCATTGGGCGGTGGCTGTCCGATGCAGGCCAAGGCCGATATGGGTGGGTTCGTCAGTTATGCGGAACGAATGGAGGGCTCGAAGGTTCGCGCCCGGAGCGAGAAGTTTTTCGATCACTTCAGTCAGGCGGCTCTGTTCTGGAATAGTCAGTCTCATCCGGAAAAGGCTCACATCGTACAAGCCTTGCGCTTCGAGTTAGGGAAAGTCGAAGTGCCGGCAATCCGAGAGCGGATGGTCTTTTTGCTCGCTCAAGTAGATAAAACGCTCGCGGGCATGGTGGCGCAGGGGCTGGGCATCTCCGTTCCTTCCAAAGTCGCCAGTCCGATAAACCAGAGCGTGCCGGCTGACAATCCTACCAATCGGTTCCAACCGAAGCAGCGTACGCCTACGCTGGAACGGTCGCCGGCCTTGAGCATGGCCAACACGATGAAAGAAGGGATCGCGACGCGCAAGGTCGCTATCCTCGCCGCAGATGGAGTCGACGATACGGCTATCATTGGCATGAAAAAATCCCTTGTGGCCGCAGGGGCACAAGCCAAGGTGGTGGCTCCCAGACTCGGAACCGTGAAAGGGATCAAGGGCGGACAGGTGGCCATCGATTTCAGTTTTTTGACGGCCGGCTCGGTGCTCTTCGATGCGCTCTATCTTCCCGGCGGCAAACAGAGCGTGGATATTCTCACGGGCGATGCCAAAGCGCTGCTGTTCATTCAAGAAACCTTTCTCCATTGTAAGCCGATCGCCGCCACAGATGAAGGCATGGCTTTATTGGCCGCGGCTGAGCTGGGCGCGGACAAGACGGCGAAGAGTCACGCGGAGGGCGTCGTACAGGACCCTGCGAGCCTATTGGCAGGGGATGAGGGCATCGTCACCGGCCGAGGCGCGCAGATAGGACAAGTTGCAAGAACGTTCATCAAGGCCCTGGCTCAGCATCGCCACTGGGCACGGGAAAGCAAAGGACAAATGCCGGCATAGAAGAGACCACAGGCTCAACATCATTCAGCACAAGTCACCATTTCATTGGAGCAAGGAGACCATCATGAAAAATGACCAGTTGCACGAACTACTCTATCAGGCACTGGAGACCGAGGCGGGCGGAGTGCAGGTATACGAAACCGCTCTACGCTGCGCTGTCAATGAAGACCTGAAGGATGAATGGGAAAAGTATTTAGAGCAAACACGGACCCATGAGCGCATGATGCGCTCCCTGCTGGAAACCATGGGACTCGACCCGGC
>JANPKE010000315.1:0-2036 GCA_031425875.1 Nitrospirota bacterium | reverse complement strand
TCGATGGAACGACGGATGCCTTCCTGTTCAACGAGGTCGGTGGTATCACGCAACCCAGCGGTGTCGACCAACGTGATTCGCAGACCAAGCCAGATGATTGACTCTTCGATAATGTCGCGAGTTGTGCCGGGGATGTTGGTCACAATCGCTCGATTCTCACGGAGTAAACAGTTCAGCAAACTCGATTTACCAACATTGGGCTCCCCGGCGATCACCACGCGGACTCCCTCGCGCAGAACCCGTCCCGTCTCAGCAGTCTCCAACATCCGCCGAACGTGATCAAGTATCTTCTGGAGAGAGCTGATCATCTCGTCACGCCGGACGAACGTAATATCTTCTTCTGCGAAGTCGATCCCGGCTTCTAGGTGAGCCAATAGCCTGACGAGTTCAGTGCGTAGTCGATGGACCTGTTGCGCGAGTTCACCGCGGAGCTGGCGTTGCGCCAATTTGAGGCTCAGTTCTGACTTAGCCGTGATGGTGTCCAGTACAGCCTCAGCCTGAGACAAATCCAGGCGGCCGTTCAAGAAGGCTCGTTTGGTAAACTCTCCTGTCTGTGCGAGCCGGGCTCCGGCAACGATGCAAGCCTGGCAGACTCGTTGTAGAACAAGTCCATTTCCGTGGCAGTGGATCTCCACCACGTCCTCCGCGGTAAACGATCGAGGCGCCTTCATATAGACCACCAGGCCTTCGTCGATGATCTGCTCGGTCAACTGACTTTCCGTGGAGCCTGAATGGCTACTGATTGAAGGAGCAGGCGGAAAGAGAATATCGGCCAGGTACAGCGTGTGAGAAGCGAGGGTATGAAGCGATCTCATGGCGCGCAGCCGAACCACGTGGCTTGTGATGTCAACGGCATGCGGCCCGCTGATCCGGACAATACCAATACCCCCCTCACCAGCAGGAGTGGCAATTGCACAAATCGTATCCCCGGGCGCTCCAATGCTCGGCATGTTCACACACGTTTGGGACGACCAGTCACATCGAACGAAACCGACCGAGCATCATTTCTTGCCACCTTGTTCATCCGTAGAAAGTGCTGTGGCGGGAGTTCGAAAGAAAAAGTGATCCGTCACGAATTGTTGCACAATGGTGAGCACATTATTGGTCAACCAATACAACACGAGACCGGCAGGAAAATTGACGAACAGGAATGTCATGGCCACCGGCAGCATCAACATCATTTTTGCCTGAGTCGGATCCATGGTCGTCGGTTGAATCTTTTGCATCACCATCATGCTGATTCCCATGACGATCGGCAGAATGTAGTAGGGATCCTGAACCGAGAGATCGGTGATCCACAGCCCCAACGGCGCTTGGCGCAAATCGATCGTCATATACAGAATGTTGAACAGCGATACGAATACCGGCATCTGCAATACCATAGGGAGACAGCCACCCACGGGATTGACCTTGTGATCTCGATACAGCTTGATGAGTTCCTTATTCAAACGCTCGCGATCGTCCTTAAATTTTTCCTGGACCGCAGCGACCTTCGGCTGGATGCCCTGCATCTTCTTCATCGACGTATAACTTTTGTATTGCAGGGGGACAAACAATACCTTGATGATAATGGTCAGGAGGATGATCGTCACTCCATAATTATGCGTATAATCATTGATATAACGCAGCACGGAGAAGATGGGCTTGGCCACGGCCCTGACCGTGTCCCAGCTCCCGAAAAGGAACCAGCCAAAATCAATGGTGTCTTCGAGCCGAATTTGCAGACTCTGGAGCGTGTCAAACTCCTTGGGGCCAGCAAAGAGCTGGAGTTCGAGCGGTGCTCCGGAGGAATCAACCGGTAACCGTACCGCCGTAGAGACAAGTTTGTCTCCTTGCTTCTTCGGCCAAGCGGATGCACTCGTCTTTGGAATTAGTGCAGAAATGAAGTACTTATCTTGTAGCGCGACCCATTTCACTGGGCCCTTGTGCTCAGTCTCGGTTTCCGGCATGTCGTGTTCAATCTTGTCGTCAATAAGCGAGGCGGCTCCGACAGAACCGATAAACCCTTCTCCCCAATCCACAACCCCAAAATTCGT
>JANPKE010000314.1:0-6460 GCA_031425875.1 Nitrospirota bacterium | reverse complement strand
ATCAACACCTCGACGTTCGGAACAAGAGTGGCCACTGCCGCCGCCAAATCCTTCACCTGATAATTCCATGCATCGCTACCCACGTTGACTGTCAGAAAAGACTCACCATCTCGAGGATCTCGCTGCACGGCCCAATCAATTGCTCTTGCCATATCTTTCACGTGAATCAAGGGGCGCCATGGCGTCCCATCACTCAAAATATTGATGCGTTTTGATGCAAGGGCGCCAGCCACAAAATCATTCAACACAAGATCCAATCGCACCCGATCACTCATGCCGCACGCTGTGGCAAACCGGAGACAGGTCGCTATGAAGCCTTCTGATGCAAGTGATGCTAGATCCTGCTCTGTTTGAACTTTCGATTTGGCATACGCCGTAAGTGGATTCAGAGCATCGTCCTCTCGGCGGGGACCACCTTCGGCAAATCCGTACACACTGCAGCTCGATGCGAATACAAACTTCTTCACGCCTGCTCGCTTTGCTTTCTCGGCAAGATCGATACTCGCTCGGTGGTTTATATCGAGGGTGACCTTTTCAAACGTGGCGCCCATAGGATCGTTTGAGATGGCACAGAGATGTACGATAGCGTCGACTTCTTCCAGAATCTTCTCAGAAACCTGTCGGATATCCCCGAAATATTGCTGATCGGCCAGACCTTCTGGAAGTCGAGACGCACCCGTTAAACAATGCGCAAAGTAACCCGCATCGTAGCCGATAAGCGTGGCTCGAGAGTGGGATTCTCGCAAACGACGCAGTACCAATGGGCCGACATAGCCCATGTTGCCTGTAACTAGAATCTTCATACTCTACCCTCCGATCTTAACCGCCCCTGTTTCGCCGAGGACATAACCTGAGCTAGTAAGTCCACCACATGGAATACCTAATGAGGCAGCATTCACTAAATGTGTCGAATGCTGGACGATTCTCAAGACTAAGTCGACTCTCAGCTTTCGCTCCCTGTATTCCAACCACAGGAAAGACCAAGACCTTCTCAGCCCTTTCCACATCGTGACATGACGAACGAAAGGATACGAAACGGTCGGAAAGTGCCTAGCCTTACCATACTTTCCAGGGAGCCTTCGTCGACTGCCAAAGCTCCTCCAAATAATTCTTCTCTTTCAGCGTATCCATACAGGACCAGAAACGATCATGTCGATAGCCCATCAATTGATGATCCTTCGTGAGCTGCTGGATCGGATCCCTCTCCCACACGGTCTCATCACCGTTAATATAATCAATGGCCTTGGGCTCAAGGACATAGAAGCCGCCGTTGATCCAGCCTTCCTCGCCATGAGGTTTTTCTTTGAAGTCGACAATGTGATCGTGATCAAACACAAGCCGTCCGAATCTAGAAGGAGGCAGGACTGATGTCACTGTGGCTAACTTTCCGTGAGACTTGTGAAACTTAATAGTGGCTTGAATGTCAACATCCGAAACCCCATCTCCATACGTAAACAGAAACGTTTCATTCTCGCCTATCCACTTTTTCATCTGCTTGAGCCGACCTCCCGTCTGAGTGTGCAAACCAGTATCGACGAGATGCACTTTCCAGTCCTCGTGCCGTTTTCCATCATGAATCGTCGTCTTTCCACTCCCGAGGTCGACTGAAATATCGTTATTGAACGCATAGAAGTTGAGGAAGTAATCCTTGATCATCTCTCCCTTGTAGCCAAGGCCGATAACAAATTCCTTTATCCCCTGAGCGGCATAAATCTTCATGATATGCCAGAGGATCGGTTTTCCACCGATTTCCACCATAGGTTTCGGTCGCAGGGTGGTCTCTTCGGATAGTCGAGTTCCCCATCCTCCTGCTAGAATTACTGCCTTCATGCTCATTTCCTCCTTGATTAGACTCCAACAGTTGGAAGGACTCCCGCATCGAAAGTCTTTAAGAACGAACCGATAGCCGAAATCTTACAGAGTCCATGCTGTAGTATAGGGAATTAGTTGGTCAATCTCTAACTACAACCCGCGCCTGGAGCGCGAGCGTACGCAGAAACACCATCGCCCGTTGATGCCCGAACATCTCTCACATAAACACAGCCTCAAGTCCCACGAATGGGCTGTCCTTAAGTTTGAACAAGCAGGCCAAGGTCACTTTTCATAGTTTGACTTCGTATTAAGTACATACCGCTGCATCTCAATCTATCGTAAAAAGAATCGTTCACAGATCGCGCTTCTCATCTGCGTGATTTGAAGCCTCAGCATGCTACCGCCATACCGGTATCCACCGGATCTTTAACTTTCTAATAAACTATGCTCCCCAAGTCAACTTGCCATGGGAGGCAGTCTTCACGAAACAACGACATATTCTTCCAAGACAAGCCCTCGATCGACACGTACACCAGGAGCCCTAATACTTTCACCCTGCCGATATGGCTCCTTCCCCCTCACAGGACAACATGGAATGATGCGTCGTTGGCTTGAGACCTCTCCTTAGACTTCTATATGTCTAAGTCTTAGTCTTTTGGCATCAGCCACGAGGAGACTGGTGACCCTCACTGCAAAAGTACCAACTTGTGGATTGCCTAGATATCAAAAGTAGGGTGGTGCAAATCTCGATTAGAGACCTACGCATGATACTCGATCTTCTTGATTGACACCTCCTAAGCTTGTGGAGACGGCCAGTGTGTGCAGGGAACCTAGAACATGAACTTAAGTCCCACGAAATAGGTGACGTGGCTGCTCGAATCTCCAATCGGAAGCTTTCTTGTCCAGCGTACTTCAGCAAGCGTTGGTGTGTCAGCAATCGTTATGGGTGTCGGCACATAGACTTTCAAGACCTGCTTAATATCCGGGGCTTGGTCCATAAGAACCAACATTCCTCCGCTACTAATGTTCAGCGATAGTGCTTTCCCCCCCTTAACATGGTTAGCGTTCCCTGCCTCTAGCGCTGTCATCTCATAAAGAATTGGCCTCAGCAGTGCCGCGCGCTCACTATGATTTTCATAGCTATCCCTTATCGGCCACTCCCATTCCATTGGCGTCACATCCATTCCTCTTCCCCCCCTCTAAGTAATCGCTGTACGACTTTTCCCATTAAATCTGCAGTCTTAACCTGCATTTTGGCTATCCAGCATCCAGCAATGCAGTGCTCAAACTAGCTCCCTACCCTGACCTCAAACCTACGTGGAATATAGGGATCGCTTCCAGAATCAACAATACCGATGATGTAGGCTGCTTTCCCAAAGGTATATATTGACTCCCTCGAAAGTGTTAGGTACTATTCCTGTATTGGAGGCTTGTTTGCGGTCAAGCAAGCCATTTGTCATTGAGGCTCGATCCTGCAATAAGTTTCGACCGTCTTGTGATGCCCTAAATTCGTATTATGCCAGAACCAGTTAAAGGTATTGATCAAACCGATGCTCTTGCTGATCAGCGGGCAGGATCTGGGATAGTGGTGCTGTCGGCATCTATGCAACTCCTACATATGAATCGGCAAGCTACGGAACTCGCCAAAAAGATCAATGCCGTCGAGCATGGAAGAACTACCACGATTTCAGCGCATGGAGTCCTCCCGACGGCCCTAACTGAACTTTGTTCGGAAATCATTAAAGCTCTTCACATACGCACAGAGGCCAAGGATTGGGAACAATTCGAACTCAAGCGTGTGACAGGCGATCCTAATCAGCCTATCCTTCTGAGAGGCTTCGGTTTGCCAGATCGAGGAGGTATCCAAAACGCAAGGCTTGTGGTTACCATGGAAGAATTAGGGCGAAAACAAAACCTCAATACCGAACATGCTCGAGAACGTTTTCAGTTGACTAACCGCGAGCAGTCAGTCGTTGAACACCTGGCAAAGGGGTGGACCAATAAGGAAATCGCTAATGCCCTCCTGATAACTGAACAAACAGTCAAAGAACACATTAAGCACATCATGCGAAAGACCAATGCGACCACCCGTACTGGAATTCTCGTTCACATCTTCAACTCTTGACGCTCTTACCTAAGGTCTTCCAGATTTTTTGAGCTCCTCCAGCTGTGTCAATAGTGCAACAGTGAGTTGAGATTGACACAATTCAACCCAGATGCTTTCATAAATATTTCTTATTTCAATTGCAGTTACAGAGTATATTTGCATGGCCTGTCATTTGCACATCCGTAATGCTATTGACGGAGGGTGGATGACATGAACTGGGGTATGCTCACAAAAGGCTCGGTGCTTGGTTTATTAGGGGCAGTAGTCCTTGCTTCAGGTTGTACAACCGGTCCTTCGTCCCAAATAACCGAACTGAAAAACAGCGGCTTCATGTCACTGTGGAATATCTATGCGGATTGTAAATCAACCTCTAACTTAGCCCAGGCAACTTCAGATCTGACGCAACTGCGTTCAGCTAGCCAAATCGCAGAGGCACGCGAAGAGTTTGTCTTGCCGCTGCCAACTCACCTTGAGCGGCTAGTGGCCAATCCAACGAGTCGGGTCGCTGTCGATGTAGAGGCGATGGCTGCCGCTTGCGCCCTACACACCGGAGAGATCGCCTTTAATCAAGGGCAGACTGATATCGCTCGTGACCTTCTGGTCTCGGTCATCAAGCTTCATAAGGAAGAAGGTTCCTATTACGTCCTAAAGGCAAAGACGTTGCTAGCCAAACTTGGGCATGGAGTCAACGTTTCCTTCAACGCTCGTTAGTGCTCTTTCTTCTCTCCCTGCAGTCCTCGATATAAATCTACATATAGTTTCGCAGATCGATCCC
The DNA here is from genome assembly GCA_031425875.1 of Nitrospirota bacterium. Classification (GTDB taxonomy): domain Bacteria; phylum Nitrospirota; class Nitrospiria; order Nitrospirales; family Nitrospiraceae; genus Nitrospira_D. Next base: position 1,766 of record JANPKE010000314.1, on the reverse strand, counting down.
AAGACACGTCAACCTTCATTCCCGTGTAGATCAAGGATTGCCATGTCTGCCGCTCTTTGTACACATGAAGCGAGAGTATGAGCGCGGAGAGAAGAGAGTCCGTCGAAGCATCAGTGAATTGGAAACCAGTTGCACACCCAGATTTGACCGTTGAAGGTCGAAAGGGAATAACGGTATCCGCCAATCCTCCGGTACGGCGCACAATAGGCACCGTGCCATATCGAAGGCTATACAGTTGACTTAATCCACATGGCTCATAGCGAGACGGCATGATTAACATGTCCGACCCAGCTTCAATGCGATGCGCCATCCCTTCATTAAAACCAAGGCATAAGCCAATCCGATCAGGATATTTGGCTTTGGCTGCAACAAATTGCTGTTCCAAATGGCGATCCCCCGTACCAAGCATGACAGTTTGTATGTCTAAAGACATGAGCTCGGGAATCACATCGATCAAGAGATCAAAGCCCTTCTGAAAGGTCAGCCGACCGATCACAGCCAACAAGGGAACATCACGGTTTGGCAGTCCAAGCTCCCGTTGCAGCGCTCGTTTGCATGCTTGCTTTCCCGACAAATCAGCAGCCGTATACTGTGCCGGCAAGTAGGAATCACTCTCTGGATTCCAGGCATCGATATCGATACCATTTGTAATCCCTTTGACACCATCCGCACGACTTACCAGCACACCTTCAAGGCCACATCCATATTCTGCGGTCATGATCTCCTGCGCATAGGTAGGACTCACCGTGGAAACAGCATCTGAAAAAATGATGCCGCCCTTCAGACAATTGACCGACCCATAGAACTCCAGGCCACTCGGGGAAAACAGTGACGGAGCAAGCCCCACCTTTGTAAACTGCTGGCCAGGGAAAATTCCTTGATATCCCATATTGTGCAGAGTCAAGAGCACTTTCAGCTGATCGAGCCCCTTATACTCGTGAGGAAGCGTCTTCAGATACACTGCGCACAAAGCCGTCTGCCAATCGTGCAAGTGCAGCACATCAACCTTCTCCCCTCGGGTCTCCATCAACCCACGCACTATTTCGAGGGCGGCACGACAGAAGAGGATAAACCGCTCGAGGTTGTCCGGATAATCGTGATGGTCTTGTTGGTAAAGCCCCGGGCGATCAAAATAGGGATCGTACCGCACGAATAGTACTCGCAACCGATGCAGTGCACCTGTCACCGGTACGTTCTCTTCTTCTACCGTGACATCGACAGGCTTCCCATCAACCGGAATAGAAAGTCGCATGGCCAATTGACGAGACCCACCGGCTGCTCGACCTCGGTAATCGGGCATCACCAATATCACATGATGCCCCAACTTCGTCAGCTCGATCGCCAACGCGCCAACCACGTCGGCCAATCCGCCCGTCTTGGCATACGGAACGGCCTCTGAGGCTGCCATCACGATATTCAAACCACCTCCTGATGCTGCTGTCATGCGGGGTATTAGGCGGAAGACCTAGGGTCGGGAAGCTTCGTCAAGCCTGGATTTGAATCGATCCTCATAGGCCCATGTTTTTGCAATGGCGTGCAACTCCTCGGCCTTGAGCTCTTCCTTATAGACAAGGCGATCATCGAGAAATACCAGAAGCCAACCACGATCGGGGTATGCGAAATACACTCCTTCGCCCGCATGCACGCCAGCCTTCCACCCTCTCGGAGCCTCTCCAGTTGCCACGCGTGATCGAGGAATCACGCTGAAGTCCGGCATCACGAAAAAATGGCTGAACTCACTGTGATACAGCGGCGGTTTCCCCCAG
>JANPKE010000313.1:0-4695 GCA_031425875.1 Nitrospirota bacterium | reverse complement strand
TTCCGGTTGATATTCGGGTGCTCAATGAGGCGCCGCTGCCGTTCCTCTACCATGTGCTGCGAGGGAGGCTGTTACTGTGTCGAGACGAGACCTTCTTGACCGATATGCTGGAAGATATCGCCCGCCGCTACCTTGACCTTGCCCCATTCCTCCGCAACGGCACGAAAGACGCCTTCGCCGCATGAGCCTGAATCCGGACCTCATCCGGGCACGTTGCACTGAAATCGATACATCGTTGAGCAGACTCGAAGAGATCGGTCGTCTATCTCGCGAGACATTCCTTTCCAACCAAGACACTCTTGATGTGGCTTGTTATCGACTCTTAATTGCAATTGAGGCCGCGTTGGCCCTGTGCTTTCATGTGTCAGCGAAACGACTGCATCAAGTGCCTGAAGAGTATGCAGGTTGCTTCGTCACGTTGGAACAGGCAGGACTTATTCCCACGGATCTATCCAGTCACCTGCAGCAGATGGCGCGCTTCAGAAATCTGCTCGTCCACGTGTATTGGAAGATCGACTATGGACAGGTGTATGACGTCATCACGACTCGACTCGAAGATTTACGGGCGTTCCGTTCCGCCATGGCGGGGCTGATCTAAACCCTGGAGCTTTGCAGATCGGGGCAAGGTCTGTATGGAAATATAGCGCTGCGGTTGAAGGTGTCCACGAGTTTTCAGGTGCAAGTTGACGCACAGAACAAGATCTGACCCCCCATGATTGACCCTGTCCCAGTTCGTTTAAGTGGCCGCGACCTTAAACCTCACAAAGCGACGATATCGCCACTACTAGACGCTCGAACCGTGCTCACCAATAGTCCGTGGGAATTCGTTTCCCTGTGGCTTAGACGACAAAAACAATCCGAGGCTCAATTTTACTGGAATCAAGCTCAACAGTTTGCACGCGCATCGATCGGACTGAACATTCAGTCTGCACCGCTACTTCACTACTACTCTTTCATGAACGCAGCAAAGGCTCTCCTTGCTGCCAAAGGGGAGAAATTTCTTGAATTGCACGGCGTTTCTGGCGATAAGACCTCCCATCAAGCAAATAGAATCGATCTAGCAAACGAAAACGTTCGGATTTATGAGAACGGGGTCTTACCTTCCCTAGCAAAATACCTTGGAGACAGCGACGAAGTCATTCGCCGAGCTCATCTCGACCACGGCTATAGTCTCACGGAGATCGGTCGTGCCGTGGGCTTGTCCTATGCGACGATCAGCCGTCGTGCGAATCCTCCGGATGCTGTGTGAAGCACAAGACAAGTGCTGCCTCCAAAGTGCTGCATTCGATCCCCTCGGTTTCCATAAGAGACGTCCTCATTCTGGTCTTGTGATACTCTCGCCAACTTCTCTCGCAATGCTTTGGACATTTTGGTTTTGTTGTTACAGTAACGAAATTGCGAGATCCGGTGTGCGCTCTTTTTAGGATTCATCCACAGTCATGACCAGTGCGCTCCTCTACGATCGGCTTCAATTTGCCTTTACTGCCACCTTCCACTATCTCTTTCCGCAGTTGACGATGGGGCTGGCCTTACTGCTGCTCTACTTGCGCAGCCGGGTCATGCTCACGGGCGATGAACATTATGAGGAAGTGGCAGACTTTTGGACGAAGATCTTCGCCCTCAATTTCGGTTTTGGCGTCGTCACTGGGATCCCGCTCGAATTTCAGTTCGGGACCAACTGGGCAAGGTTTTCTAACTATGCGGGAGGCGTGATCGGGCAAACGCTGGCCATGGAAGGGGTATTCGCCTTTTTTCTCGAATCTTCGTTTCTCGGCATCCTGTTGTTTCGAAAGCGGTTCAGTCGCCGGGTGCAATGGTTTGCCACCCTTATGCTCTTTCTCGGTACCTGGTTGTCGGGCTACTTCATCTTGGCCACGAACGCCTGGATGCAGCACCCCGTTGCCTATCAGGTCGCAGCTGACGGCCGGGTGTTCGTCACCAGCCTGAGCGGGCTGCTTACGAACCCGTGGCTCTTCTGGCAATTCGCGCATACCATGACGGCGACGGTTGTCACGGCGTCCTGCGTGGTTGCCGCAGTCGGCGCCTACTATTTGTTATGCGGTCAGTATCTGCACCATGCAAAAACGTTTCTCCGCACCGGCGTCGTCGCCGGCGCGATCGCGTCCGGACTGATGATTTTCCCAACGGGGCATGGCAACGCCGACCAGGTGTTCAAATATCAACCAGTCAAGGGGGCGGCGTTTGAGGGGCTCTTCACGACGGAGCGAGAGGCCGGTCTCTATCTGATTGGGCAACCCAATCTTGAAACGATGACCATCGACAACCCGATTGAGATTCCTGGAGCACTCAGTATTCTTGTGTACAAAGACCTCTATGCCAAAGTAAAGGGGCTCGATGCGTTTCCTCGCGACGAGTGGCCGGATAATCTTCCGCTTCTCTACTATGCGTACCATGTGATGGCGGGCTTGGGGACGATTTTTGTCCTCCTTTTTGGCGTGGCCCTCGTCTCGCTGTGGCGGGGCTGGTTGTTCGACATGAAGTGGCTGCTGTGGTGGCTGATGTTGTGTGCTCCGTTCCCATACATTGCGACGTCTGCTGGGTGGATGACCGCCGAGCTGGGGCGGCAACCCTGGCTGGTGTATGGCCTCTTGCGTACGTCGCAGGGCACTTCGCCGCTCGTGCATTCGGGGAATGCCCTCTTTACCTTGATCGGGTTTTTGGGATTGTATCTGCTGCTCTGTGTGTTGTTTGTCTTGCTTGTCAGTAAAATCATTCGACAGGGGCCTGCCTCGATCGACGTACCCGCGACGCATGTTCCTCACGGATCAGGCCATTAAATGGAAACAGAAACCGCATGGTTTATCATCGTCACCGTGATGTTGGCCATGTATGTGGTCTTGGATGGCTTTGATTTCGGCGTCGGCATGATCTATCCGTTCGTCGCTCGGACCGAAGCGGATCGGCGAACGGCGCTCGCCTCCATCGGCCCGGTGTGGAACGCCAACGAGGTGTGGTTGATCGCGGCCGGGGCTGTCCTGTTTCTCGCCTATCCCAAGGCCTATGCTGCTGGATTCAGTGGGTTCTATCTCGCGCTTATCCTCGTATTGTGGTTGCTCATCTTTCGCGGCCTGGCGTTGGAATTGCGAGCACAGGTCGACCATGTGCTGTGGAAGCAGGGCTGGGATACGGCCTTTGCCACGTCCAGCGTGCTGCTGGCGATTGTCTTTGGCACGGCGTTGGGCAATTTAATTCGTGGGGTGCCCCTCAATCAAGACGGGTATTTTTTTGTTCCCCTCTGGACGAACTTTCAGCCTGGATCGGATCCTGGAATCCTTGATTGGTTCACCGTGTTACTGGGACTGACCAGCGCGGTGGTCCTGGCCTTCCATGGCGCGAATTACCTCGTCACGAAAACAGAAGGCGTCCTATATGAACGGGCCGTCTCGGCCGCTTGGATTCTCGGGTGGTTGTCAGCAGGGTGCACGGCGCTGACCGTGATGGCTGTGCCAATGGTCCAACCAAACCTGAGTCTCAACTTTTCCCGTCACCCCGGAGTGTACCTTACGCCGGTGATCGGGGTCATTGCTCTGGGATACAGCCTCTATTTCAGGCTTTGCCGGCGCGATCTCTCTGCATTTCTTGCGTCTTGTGTTTTTATTTTTCTCATGCTCGCCAGCGTGATGTTAGGCATGCATCCGTACATCTTGGTCTCAACGACGGATCTGACGTTCAGCCTCACCGTCTATAACGCAGCCACCGACTCCTATGGGTTAACCACTGGGATTAGCTGGTTTGTGGTTGGGTTCCTGCTTATTCTGATCTACCAGATCTATCTCCATTCTCAGTTCCTTGGAAAGACTCGGTCGGATGACGCGCATTGATTGCGCGGCACGCTCCGTTCCGTTTACGTGTAATAGGAATAGGGGCAGATCTTGCTCTCGGGAGTAAGCGGTTGGTCGAACGGCTGGCTCCCGGGCTACGAGAACCACGAGAAAGGATCTGAGCGAAGGCTTGGGACGGGTTCACATGGTTATTCGCGATCCGGTCCTATTGAGCGAGGAGGCCCATCTCGATGCGCCCGGCGGTCGACTTGTAGGTCTCGCCGATCATAGTGCATCTTGCGTGGATTCTTTTTGGCCTTGTGGCGGCTTCCCCGACGATGCTGACGATCGGCTTGAAGGTTTTGTCGATCATGCCGGAGTTCCTGACCGTCGTGGTGCAGGCGTTGCTGGCCTTGATGAAGTTGTGCCTCATTGGCTTGGTCCCGTTCATTCTGCCGAAAGTGTTGCCCCTCGCGACGAAGCACGTCTTTGTTCTGCTGGAAATCCAGACGGTCCGTCCGGTTGTCCTGTGTGTTGCGAGGGAGGTTGCGGTGCTCATCACCTAACTCGCGATGATCTTCAGGAAGATCCGGCTTATTGTTCGGCATCTCGCGCCACGGATGTCGCGGTTCCGGGGCTCCTTTACTAAATTCCGTCTCGGGAAAGACGGCCTGGGCTGAGATCGGTCCACTAGTGAGCATCGTGATCGCCATACTCACCTGCATGACTTTTCTGTACCTCATGATCGCTCCCTCTCGTTGGATCGTGACCTGCTTCTTGATGTGCTCCCGATCCTGGTACCTATAGCAATTATCTTCTGGTTTGCCGTCGTCGATGACAGAGTCTGGTGGATCGGGCAGTAAGGCCAATCTAAAGTGCGGGAATTCTTATCTGAGGCGTTTGGTTGCTGGCA
>JANPKE010000312.1:0-9342 GCA_031425875.1 Nitrospirota bacterium | reverse complement strand
AATCGCTCCGAGGTCGTCACAAGGAACACCTGCGCGTCTTCATCATGCTCAGCTTCGCAGAGCAGATCTGCCGCCACATGAGCCGGCGTTGCCTCATCATCGGCCACTACCAGCAACTCACTGGGGCCGGCAACCATGTCGATTCCAACCGTGCCGTAGAGCAATCGTTTGGCTGTGGCCACGTAGATATTTCCCGGCCCGACAATCTTGTCGACCCTCGCGATGGTGTTCGTCCCATAGGCAAGGGCCGCGACTGCTTGAACGCCACCGACGCGATAAATCTCCGTGACTCCGGCAATATCGGCTGCAACCAGCAAATAGGGATTAATAATCCCGTCCTTCTGGGGCGGGGTGACCATCACAATGCGTGGGACACCGGCAACCTTGGCTGGAATCGCGCACATCAGCACGGATGACGGATACACGGCCTTGCCCCCTGGGATATACACCCCTACCGCGTCGACTGGACCAACCAGCTGCCCCAAGGTGGCATCCCCATCCTGGTACATCCAGGTCTTGATCCGTTGACGCTCATGAAACGACGTAATCCGTTGAGCAGCCAGCCGCAGCGCATCGCCCTCATCCTTTCGGATGTGGAAATAGGCATTCTTAACCTCTTCAGGAGTCACACGCAGTGCGTCCGGCTTCAACGCGACCTTATCGAATTGCTTGGTGTAGCGGAGGATCGCTTTATCGCCTCCCTGCTCAACCCCTTTCAAGATGGCCTGCACGGTTTTTTCAACCACCGCGCCGGTTGCCCGTCCGCGAAGCGCAACTTTTTTTAGGGATGGGAGAAAGCTGCGATCCGCTTGCGTCACGATTTTCATGAGCGAGCCGCCTTCCGCTTGCGCGCGCGTACCGTCGAAAGGCGACCGTTGCGGGAGAGAGCGCTCTGACTCCGCACCGCTGCCCGAAGTTTGCGAATCAACTCCATCAGTGGCTCCTGTTTAAGCCGAAAACTCGCCCGATTGACGATGAAACGGGCTGTGGATTGAGTAATGACCTCGATTTCGGCAAGATCATGGGCTTTGAGTGTGCTGCCGGTTTCGACCAAATCCACGATCCGATCTGCCAGCCCCACCACAGGAGCCAGCTCGATAGAGCCATACAACTTGACGATCTCGACCGGAATTCCTCGCGTATTAAAATAGCGCTCGCTGATCCTCGGATACTTCGTCGCGATGCGAATCTTTGACGAGAGGCGATCATGGACTCCCTCTCCCCGGAGCGCGGCGACGGAGATTCTACACGCTCCGAAGCCTAAATCCAATGGTTCGTATACATCACTTTCCTGCTCCAGCAAGACGTCTTTCCCGACGATTCCGGCGTCCGCCCCCCCATATTCCACATACGTCGGCACATCGCTAGGCCGAACGATGAGAAAGGTCATCTCGTTTTCTGGGCTGATAAAGATCAGACGCCTGCTCTCGCCTGACAACCCAGGAATGGCATAGCCGGCTCGTCGGAAGAGATCCAGCGCGGACTCCATGAGCTTTCCTTTTGACAGAGCAATCGTCACCATGTGTAACCCCTAGTGCATCTTCGTTGGCGACTTTTGGCGCTGAACCTCAGCCCCCAACGCACCTAATTTTTCTTCAATTCGCTCGTATCCCCGATCAAGATGGTACACACGTTGGACTTGCGTCACTCCCTCTGCAGCCAGTCCAGCGACGATCAACCCGGCACTCGCCCGAAGATCTGACGCCATGACTGGCGCGCCAGTCAGCTGCTTGCGTCCCGTCACCACCAGCCGATTCCCTTCAACGCGGATATTGGCTCCCATCCGCCGCAGTTCCTCGACATGCATGAACCGGCTTTCAAACACCGTTTCAGTCACGACACTCGTGCCTTCGGCGAGACTCAGCAGCGCAACCATTTGGGCCTGCATATCGGTGGGAAAGCCTGGGAATGGCAACGTCCTGATGTCGGTTCCTCGCAATTTGTCAGGCATGGTCAGACGCACATGATCGTTGCCTTCCTGCACGTCGGCGCCCACCTCACGCAACTTCATCAGTACCGCCTCAAGGTGACCCGGACGGCAATGCGTCGCAATGACATCCCCTTGGGTCACGGCTGCTGCCGCCAAGTAGGTGCCAGCCTCGATACGATCAGGAATGACGTCATGATCCCCACCATGCAGTTCTCGCACTCCCTCAATCACGATCTCATCGGTTCCCGCTCCTCGAATTCTCGCGCCGCGCTTGACGAGAAATTCGGCCAGGTCCACGATTTCGGGTTCCTTTGCCGCATTTTCTAGCGTCGTCACTCCCTCGGCCAATGTCGCCGCCATCATGAGATTTTCAGTACCGGTGACGGTCGGTGTATCACAGTAGATCCGCGCACCTCTCAATCGTTTCGCCCTGGCCGTGATATAGCCGTGCTCAATGGAAATGTCAGCCCCTAATTTTGCCAGTCCCGCTAAATGAAGGTTCACTGGCCTGGATCCGATCGCACAGCCCCCGGGAAGGGACACTTTAGCCTCCCCCCAACGGGCAACCAACGGACCAAGGACCAATACCGACGCCCGCATCGTCTTCACGAGATCGTAGGGAGCTTCTGTTGATTCAATGGCCTTGACCTGGATGACCGCCCGATTGCGCTCATGGGATACCGTGGCTCCGAGAATCCCTAAGAGCTTTCCCATCGTGAGCACATCCACGACCCTTGGAAGATTGGTGATGACGCACTCCCCGCCTCCCAGAATGGTCGAGGCTAAGATCGGAAGAGCGGAATTTTTCGCGCCGCTAATGCGAACATCTCCGGCGAGTCTCTTGCCGCCTCTGATAAGAATCTCATCCATACCGTGATCCTAACCCACCCGCCGCGCGATGATCACCCGTTCGATACTGGCCTCATCCTTGATGGTCTGAAGTCCTGTGTACCCCCCTGCTTGTTCTGCCGCCCGTCGCACAATCGAAGCTTGCCCCTGACCAAGCTCCATGACAAGCAATCCACCAGGCACGAGAAATTGCTGTGCATCGTGGAGCAATCGTTCATGGAACTCCGTTCCGCTCTGTCCAGCCACTAATGCCAACCGCGGCTCAAAATCACGGACCTCTGGTTGCAGACCGGCCCAGACCTCTTCGGCGATGTACGGGGGATTAGACACGATCGCATCCACGGCTCCGACTAACTGGCATTCGTGCAAAGGGGACAACAGATCCCCTTCCTTCCAAATAATTTTATCGCTGACGCCGTGTCTCTCAGCATTACTCTTGGCAACCGTCAACGCATGCCCCGAGCAGTCCAGGGCAAAAATTCGCATGCCGCTCAGAATGGTCGCCAAGGTCACCGCCACACATCCGGACCCTGTTCCCACATCAACCACTACTGCACCTCCTGCAAACCTACCCTCCCGGAGAGTCTCCTGGACAAGGAGTTCGGTCTCAGGCCGAGGAATTAACACCGCCGGGTTCACATCAAAGTCGAGACCGCAAAATTCCTGTGTGCCCAGAATGTACTGGAGGGGTTCGCACGCCATCCGCCTCGATACGACTGATTCGGCACGAGCAAGTCCTTCAGCTGACACCGCTTGGTCTCTCCGACTCGCCAACTCGTGATGTTTCAGTCCAAATGCGTAGGCCAATAACCAGAGCGCTTCTTGAGACGCATTGGTCGATCCAGATCTCTCCAACGCACGTTGGGCCCACGTGAGCAACATACCAATCGTCTTCGGATCTGCGGTAATGGGAACGACCATCATGACACGTTGGCGGTCTCGGCCTGCTGCTGTTGCGCCTTCAGCGCATGAACGAATTCATCCAAGTCGCCTTCCATAACCAGCTCAAGCTTGTGCAACGTCACCCCGACCCGATGGTCGGTGACACGGTTCTGAGGAAAGTTGTAGGTGCGAATCTTCTCGCTCCGCTCGCCCGTTCCGACCTGGGATTTCCGGTTTTGGGCGATCTCCGCTTCGTGTTTTTCCCGCTCGGCTTCCACGATGCGCGCGCGCAAGGTCCGCATGGCTTTCGTGCGATTCTTCAGCTGCGAACGTTCGTCCTGGCAACTCACCACGACTCCGGTGGGAATATGGGTAATGCGCACGGCTGATTTCGTCGTATTGACACTCTGACCGCCGGCGCCGGAGGAGCAGAACGTGTCGATCCGGAGGTCTCCGGGATCGATCTTCACATCGATTTCATCCACTTCAGGCATGACCGCCACGGTGACAGTAGAGGTATGGATCCGGCCCGCCGCTTCCGTCACCGGCACCCGCTGCACACGATGCACGCCGGCTTCGTACTTGAAGTGGCTATAGGCCCTCTTGCCTTCGATCAGCGCCGTGATGTTCTTATATCCTCCGACACCATTCTCTGCCGCCTCGACCGTATCGACCTTGAATCCTTTCTTCTCCGCATATCTGATATACGAACGGAATAACTCCCCGGCGAACAGCCCCGCTTCGTCTCCGCCGGTGCCGGCCCGGATTTCCAGGAGCAGACTCTTTTCATCCCGTGGATCTTTCGGAATCAAGAGCTCCTTGACCTGCTCTTCCATGACTTCCTGCTGCCTCAGCAACTCAGCGGTTTCGTCAGAGGCCATCTTGTGCATGTCACTGCCGGCTGATGGATCGGCCAGAATCTGCGCGGCCTCTTCCAGCTGGCGGGCATTGCTACGATAGACTTCGAACAACTGAGCCGCCGGCTCAAGATCGACACGTTCCTTGCTGAGCTTATGGAGCTGCGCTGGCTGACTGACGACAGAGGGATCCATGAGCTGATCGATCAACTCTTGAAATCGTGACGCCACGGATTCCCATTTCTTGAGTAAAGCGGCTTCCATCGTGGTCGGTCCTCAGATGCGCGACTAATCCAGGCCGAAAAAACAAAGGGACCCTGCTCCAGGCGAAGCAGGGTCCCTTCTATGACACGTAGAGTGGCTACTTGTCTTTCTTCGCGTACTTCTTTTTGAACCGCTCAACGCGTCCTTCAGTATCGATGATCTTTTGTGTGCCGGTGAAGAACGGATGACAATTGGAGCAGATATCAACGCTGATATCACCAATGGTGGTACGGGTCTTAAACGAATTTCCGCAGGCGCAGTGAACTGTTGCCTCGCGGTATAGCGGATGAATACCCTTCTGCATGACCTACAACTCCTTACCCAAGAATGACAAACGTGCGTGGTCTCTTCCCAAGGGCCACCACTTTAACCGAAGGACGTTTAAGAAACAAGCACCACATTATCGATTCATCGATTGCAGAAACTCCTGATTGGTCTTGGTCCCGCCGATCTTATCCATGAGGAACTCCATGGCTTCCATCGTCCCCAACGGGCTGAGTACCTTCCGGAGGATCCACATCTTGTTAAGGCGATCTTTATCCACCAACAGTTCTTCTTTCCTTGTGCCGGACTGACTGATATCGATCGCTGGAAACAGGCGCTTGTCCGCCAAGCGGCGATCCAAATGAACCTCCATATTACCGGTCCCTTTGAACTCTTCAAAGATGACGTCGTCCATGCGACTACCGGTATCGACCAGTGCCGTTGCCATAATGGTGAGGCTCCCGCCGTTCTCAATATTGCGGGCCGCTCCAAAGAAACGTTTTGGCCGCTGCAGTGCGTTGGAATCCAAACCGCCAGAAAGCACCTTGCCGCTGGGCGGCGCAATGGTGTTATAGGCCCGGGCGAGACGGGTGATACTGTCTAACAGGATGACGACGTCCTTTTTGTGTTCGACAAGCCGCTTCGCTTTTTCCAGCACCATTTCCGCCACCTGGGCATGTCGCTGCGCCGGTTCATCAAACGTCGAACTGATGACCTCCGCCTTCACCTGCCGCTGCCAGTCGGTGACTTCTTCAGGTCGTTCGTCAATCAACAGCACGATGAGTGTGACTTCTTTGTGATTCCTGATAATGGCCCGAGCGATCGCTTGGAGAAGCATCGTCTTACCAGTACGAGGAGCCGCCACGATCAGTCCTCGTTGGCCTTTGCCGATCGGAGTTGTCAAATCCATGACGCGGGTACAATACTCTTCTCGGTCGAACTCCAGATTGAGTCGTTCTTCGGGATACAACGGAGTGAGGTTATCGAAGAGAATCTTATCGCGCGCGACCTCGGGGTCTTCATAGTTGACCTTCTCAACCTTGAGCAAGGCAAAATACCGTTCACTCTCTTTCGGGGGACGGATCTGACCCGACACAATGTCGCCTGTACGAAGGTTGAATCGGCGGATCTGTGACGGGGAAATATAAATGTCGTCGGGACCCGGCAGATAATTTGAGTCCGGTGCGCGGAGAAAGCCGAATCCATCAGGAAGAGTCTCTAGCACCCCTTCCCCAAAGACCACACCGTTTTTTTCAGTCTGAGCTTGGAGAATCGCAAAAATCAGCTCCTGCTTTCTCAGATTGGCGGCTCCGTCGATCTTCAGCTCACGAGCCACATCATTCAGGTCGGCGATGGACTTCTGTTTCAGTTCTGCAAGATGCATTACTTCCCCCCTATCTACTGACATAGAACTCCTCTCAAGCCATGGATTTGTTATTTTCCAGAATACACTCGAACTGATTGGTCATGCGAAACGTGTTTTTATCGTAGCGGATGTGCTTATTTGGATCTTGTTCTATTTGGGTTGGAATTGCTTGCGGAAGATTCGTTGTCCGCTTCTTTTATTGAATCGTCTCTTGTATGAGCTGCAAGGATTACGGTTGCCTCTAAAATTCTCCGAGGTCTACAGCTCAAGCAGAATCTTTGATAGGCTCACTTACGTTACGTCACGCCCACTGCTGCTAGATTTGATTCGGGACAGGTTCCGGAATTGAGTTCTTTGGTGGAGAGAATCAGCCCAGCCTTAGATGATATGCCGATGATACCCAGGCATCGACCGGTTGTCAACTAGCAAACAGAATTTAGTTTTCTCCGCATAATGCGAACAATCCTTCTTAGTTAATCTCGCTCACGGGTTGTTCCCTGAATTTAAAGTGTGTTACACAGGAGAATATCGAATCACACTGATGAGACAGCGAGTACGACATGGCGCGTGACGAAAACGAAACTAGCCCGGGCCGCGTATTTTCACTCCTGGAAGCCAATCAGCTTATCCCTCAGCTCCAGTTGCATCTGTCAACCGTGCGGGAAGGTAAAACCGTCCTGATGCGAACTCGCGAGGAGGTGAGTAAAGCATCGGCCAATGCATGTTTCGGCGGTGGGACACCAGCAGGCGTATCCTACGTGAAAAGCCTTCAGGACATCAGTGCCAACCTTCATGCCATCCATGAGCTGGGAATCGTTGTAAAAGACATCGATCTTGGGCTGTGCGACTTCCCACATATCCGTGACGGTCGAGTCGTCTACTTATGCTGGAAACTTGGCGAGAAAGAAATCCGCTGGTGGCACGAAGTCACATCCGGATACGACGATCGTTGTCCCATCGAAGACGATCCGGCTTAGTCCCACACCTCCTTAATAGGGATCGGCGCACAGCACCGAATCGCACAGCAGTTTAGTGAAGTATGAAATTCGTCATCATCGGCTACGATAGCCCACAAGGGGAAGCCAAACGGAAAATACATCGGGCCGCCCACTTAGCTAACCTCGAACCGCTAGATAGGCAAGGACGAATCGTTCTCGCAGGCCCTCTTACAGATAAAACTGGGAGCCTACTGGTGCTAGAATTTGAGACGCAGGAGGAGGCTGAAAACTTCGCCCATCATGACCCCTATACGGTTTACGGTGTCTTTGATCGAGTTGAAATTCACCCGTTCCTGCAGGTTTTCCCCAAATCACCCTCGTAAACTTCTCTCACTTCTTAGGATTTAGCCTCCTCTTTCGAAGCATTGTCCGATACTACTCAGAGCGGTATAGTTCTCTTATGTACTTTCGACGTGTATTAAGAATTTTTCCCGTCGTCGCCTTCTTCCTTCTCCTCTATCAACCGGCAAGTGCTTCAGAAACCACGGTAGTCACCGAGGGACGTTATGTAATGGGAGACGGGGACACTCTTGCCAGAGCTGAGGAACAGGTCCTCCGATTGGCTCAGCGCCGAGCGGTTGAAGAGGCCGGACTGTATATCGAGTCTACCTTTCACGATATAGAAAAAGCCTCCCCCGGCAAAAGCTTCCAATCCAGCTCATTGGAGATTCGCACTATTGCGGCCGCGATAACAAAAACCGAAATTCTGGAATCACGGCGTTCCATGGAGAATGATCGACCAAGCTTCTATATCCGCATCCGCGCAGTCGTCGACCTCGACAATCTTCAAGCAGCCGTTCGACGGTGGCAATCCGAAGAGCGACTTGCTGAACATTTCCGTCGACTGCAGAGCGAGAATGCGGAACTCAAGGCCCAGCTCCATGAGTTAAGAACCGCTCCGACGGGCGTGCGAACTCTCACCATTGAGCCGCTCAGTCACACAAAAAGTCGAGAGCAGGCTCGGATATTGGTCGAAAAAGCGATTCTTGCTCATCACCTTCCCCAGAAACTCGATTTAGCCTCACGGGCGGCTGCTCTAGACCCGCAGTCTGTGGAACCCTTGATTGTGCGTGGGCAAACGTATCTACGGCTTGCCTCCGCGGCCTACGCCAACAAATCCAGCCAGAGTGAATACTCCGAATATGTCGACAGTGCCCGAATGGATTTCGATCGAGCCATTCTCATTGATCCAAAGGATACCTGGGCCCTTCTTGGCCGAGGAGACGTCAACACATGGTTACAGCGGTCCATCGAGGCAACCCAGGCATTCGAACAAGTGCTTGAGTTGGATCCTTTTTTTGATTTAGCACGTTATCGTCTCATCACTCTGTATACCTCCGAGGCTCGCAAATTGGTTTCCCTCAAGCAATTGTCGCCTGCCCTTACCGTCTTGCAAAAGTGCTTACCCCCACAAACGCCTGAGAGTTGGACTCCATATCAAAAGGAGGCCTATTTGCTCAGGAGTGAGATCTACAAGGACCTGAACCTGCCCGCCCAAGCAATTGACGACCTTAGTGCGATCCTGCGAACCGATCCCACTGATAGACAGGCCTTGCTCGCAAGAGCCGCGCTTTATCAGGAAGAACTGCAGGGGCGTGCGGCAAAAGACGATCTTGAACATGCGTGCATGCTCGGAGCAACAGCCGCCTGCGAACAGCTTCCATAGTCGTCACACCTCTCACTCCCACGCCAGGTTTGCCTGAAGCCCAGCTACGCGCACATCATCTCAGCATTTCGCCAGCCATCTCATATAACCTGACCCCACACACTCATTTGACAATCCAAAAGGGCGACACCTATAATAGGTTGGGTCTTACTAAGCGACGCTTGAGCAGCTTCCACTTAACAGGAAAACGAAGAGCAAAGGGCCTACGGTATCTGCCCAATAGTGACCCGAAAGCTCTTTGAGTTGGGTCTTCTGTGATCTTGAAC
>JANPKE010000311.1:0-7603 GCA_031425875.1 Nitrospirota bacterium | reverse complement strand
CAACCAAGTGGTCTTGCGGATTGCGTTTGGAGGAGATGCGACCGGCCACCTGTATTTCGTGGGAAAACCTGAAATGAACCTGTTAACTCAGTCCGTCCAAATCGGTGGCCTCCGTTTAGACCACGATTCCGAACAGTTCCTGGCGAAGAGCGGCCCCGATTGGCTCGCCCACTCTTCCATGAGAGAACTCGTGATGGGGGAAGCCGTGCTCGGTGTGACTTCCGCAACCGACCGCATGCGAGACCTGCTTCGACTGGCACTGAATCGATCAATCAGTCAGACGCTTTCCCTGCAGGGAACCGTCGCGTCGGTGCAAGGCATCGACGTGTTCGCCGATGTGAACTCGCTGTACGTTCGAGTGATGAGTGACGGATCGCTCAATCTGAAGGTCGAGGGCAAGCCCTAACAGGTTGCGGAAAAACTCATGTTTACCTCTGTAGCCGTCGAGGATATCGGGGTTGGGACGGCACTGAATAGCCATGCAGGATGCGCAAAAAGGCCGTCCAGCAAGGCCGCAGCGAGCAAAGAGGCGAATCGTACTCTGGGCCGTACGGTGAGCCTCTGAGCGAGGCGAGAACGCCGCTGGCGGACGTTTTCCGCATCCTGCTAATCCCCGTTAGCGCAGAAACACCAGCCAGAGGTAGAGCGCGCTGAGGGCGACGGAGCTGACCATGACAGGAAAGCCAAACTTGAAGAACTGCCAAAAGGTAATCCGGTAGCCAGCCTTCCTCGCAATATCCAAGATCACGGCGTTGGCACTCGCGCCGATGATCGTTCCGTTTCCACCTAAAGATGCGCCCAAGGCCACAATCGTCTTGTGGAGGCGCTCGGTCATGATGAGCGCGTAGCACAAGTGGAAGATAAGAATAGCCAGCGTCAGACATGACATTGAGGTCCTCGGAACCACATTGAGAGGGATCAGCGTACAAGCCCCCGCATTATCATGGGCCGACGGCGACAAGGCAATCAGAGTCGTCCTTCTGGTACTTCATTCGAGGCCATCGCAGAGAACATTTTCCCCTTCCTAATCGCGGCTGCAGCCATTAGGATAGGTCAATGCCCAGCGACCTGACCGTACAGCAGGATAATCTTGATCGTCTCATTGCCGGCACTCACTGGGCCCCTCACTCGGTTCTAGGCCCTCATGCCACAACGATCGACGCCCGCCCCGGTTTCACAATCCGGGCCTGGCTACCCCAGATCAAGGATGTAGAGGTCGTATCCGATTCTATCCCCTGGCGCATGACTCGCATTCGTGAGGAGGGACTGTATGAGGTGCTGCTTCCAGATACACCACTCGCGCCATCTTACACGCTTCGCCTCACACGCCACGACGGCACGGTTGCTGAAATCCACGATCCGTACGCATTCCCTCCCCTGTTAACGGACTTCGATCTGCACCTCTTTACCGAAGGAACGCTGTACAAGGCCTACAACAGTTTCGGCGCCCATATCCGCATCGTCCAAGGCGTCCCCGGAGTTCACTTTGTGCTGTGGGCCCCCAATGCCGCACGGGTCAGCGTGATTGGGGACTTTAATGGTTGGAACGGTCTCTGCCATCCCATGGCGAGTCGAGGATCGACCGGGCTCTGGGAACTCTTCATCCCCGATCTATCGGAAGGCACCCTCTACAAATATGAAATCCGGTCGCGAGAAGACAACGTTCTGTTGAGGAAAGCCGATCCCTATGCTGTCGCGAGCGAGGTCCGCCCCCGGACTGCCTCGATTGTGCGTGACTTGTCCAGCTACACCTGGCACGACGGCACATGGATGGCGGCCCGATCCGAATGGGATCCGCTGACTGCTCCCCTCTCCATCTATGAAGTCCATCTCGGGTCGTGGATGCGAGTACCGGAGGAGAACAATCGCTGGCTGACCTATCAAGAGCTCGCTGCGAAACTGATCCCCTACGCAAGGGATCTGGGCTACACACACCTGGAACTCATGCCGGTGACGGAACATCCGTTTGACGGATCATGGGGATATCAAGCCACCGGTTACTTTGCGGCAACCAGCCGATACGGCAATCCTGATGATTTCATGGCGTTTGTCGATGCCGCGCATCAAGCTGGCCTCGGCGTCATCATGGACTGGGCGCCGGCGCACTTTCCTGACGATCCCCATGGATTGGCCCAGTTCGACGGCACACACCTCTATGACCATGCCGATCCGCGCCTCGGCTATCACCCCGATTGGCACAGCCGGATTTTCAATTACGATCGAGTCGAGGTGCGCACCTTTCTCCTGAATAGTGCCCTCTTCTGGTTGGACAAGTACCACATCGATGGATTGCGCGTCGACGCCGTGGCGTCCATGCTCTACCTCGACTACGGCCGACAGTCCGGTGAATGGATTCCAAATGAGTTTGGGGGCAAGGAGAATCTTGGGGCCGTCTCGCTCTTAAAGGAGCTCAACGTCCTCGTCCACCGAGAATTCCCAGGAGCCGTCACGATTGCGGAAGAATCCACGTCATGGCCTGGTGTCTCTCGGCCAACCTATACAGGAGGGCTCGGTTTTACATTCAAGTGGAACATGGGGTGGATGCACGACATGCTGACCTTTTTCCAGCACGACCCGATCTACCGCCGGTTCCATCAGAACCAACTGACGTTCGGTCTGCTCTACGCCTTCAGCGAGAATTTTGTCCTCGCCCTTTCGCATGACGAAGTGGTGCACGGCAAACGGACGTTGCTCGACAAAATGCCTGGCGATGTCTGGCAGCGATTTGCGAACCTCCGGCTGCTCTATGGCTATATGTACAGCCACCCCGGCAAGAAAATGCTGTTCATGGGCGGAGAGTTCGGCCAGTGGCGGGAATGGAACCACGACGCCAGCTTAGATTGGCATCTCTGCGAGGATGAGCCCCATCGTGGGCTGCAACGTTTGATCCGCGACCTGAACCGAGTCTATCGCGAGGAGCCGGGGCTGCACGAGATCGACTTTGACTGGAGCGGATTTCAGTGGATTGATTTCAGCGACGCCGATAACTCCGTCATCGCCTACCTTCGAAAGGCAAACAGCACGCAAGGGGCCATCGTCTGCCTGTGCAACTTCACGCCAATGCCTCGCCACCAGTACCGCATCGGCGTCCCGGAATCTGGTTGGTATCGGGAGCTGATCAACACCGATGGGATCGCTTACGGCGGCAGCAACATGGGAAATGGCGGCGGTGTTCACGCGACCGACACCCCGAGCCACAACTTTCCATACTCACTGACGATCACGCTTCCGCCCCTGTCCATCCTCTTATTAAAACGACAGTCTGCTGACGAGCGTTAGCACCCGATTCGGACACAACACTCCCCTCCACATTCTCGTTAAGAGCAGATGTGTTCTATACGAAGGGAGTGAGGGAGTCTTCGCTTGGTGATCGAAAGAGCTACCAATGCCGGAAGGGACCTGAATCCAAATGTACGTAGCTCGAACGTTTGTAGGAGCCGACCCCGCCGTACTGCAGTTCGAGCGCGGCTTGGCGAAGCTTCGTGGTGGGAACACCGGGGATCAACAGATCGATCGCTTGTCCTTGCATGTGTAAGCTGTTCTTGGCGACATGTCGGTCCGTCCGAACCAACATCGCGTTGTACTCGGGAGACCGAAACCCTGAAATCACATGAATCTCTTGCTGGCTACCGAGTTTCCTTTGTACCAAATTCACGTGCTCCAATACACGCACATCAATAGCCCCAACCTCACCCGTGTAATGGCAGCGCAAGAGGCAATTCACATCATCAAGCGCTGTCAGATCATAGTTCCCGGCTTCGTCTCGGTACGTGACGTCCAGCCTCTCATTGGTCCACACGTTCACTAACGTCAGCCTGCCCTCCGGAAGTTCACGAGCCTGCACCGACTGCGGGCCAACTAACCGCCCACTCAGTAAGAGAGTCCCCACCACGGAAACCTGAAGAAACGCTCGCCTGGTCAAGGCCCATTTGGGCTGATCTGTAGTGTTCACTGAAACAACTCCCGAAAAAAAAGTGGACAATATTCGTTAAAAGAGCTGTCGGTTTTGTAACAAAAATCATAAATTGGGTCAAACAATTTGAACCGAGTGATACTAAAATCGGCTCATCATGCAAAATATGTATGCTTATGAATCCACTGCAACATTAGTTGTGTATGTTTTTTCATTCGCATTATGAGAGCGAAGCGCACCGGCCATCATCCGGATAGCTTGGGGTTATGGCTTAGGCGATGGGGCCAATTGGACTTAATTTCATTTCCTCTCTTGCACCTACTCCAAAAATCATTTTCTTTCTAGACTGTTTCGAGGACGCCAGGTAAGATTAGAAAAATCAGTAGAGCATGTATGGCCACCATTCTAGTCATTGACGACGAACAATCTATCCGAGGGTTACTGAAAGAGGTCCTTGTAAAAGCAGGGCACCGTGTGCTTGAAGCCGAGGATGGACGCAAGGGGCTCACCCTCTACCAGAAGGAGTCGGTCGATCTCGTGATCATGGACTTGTTGATGCCGGAGACGGACGGCCTTGAGGCCACGCTTCAGCTCACTCGCGAATATGTCGATGCCAGAGTGATCGCGATCACAGGAGCACAAGGCGATCACAACTTCCTCGATGTTGCGAAACTCTTCGGTGCACGCCGGGCCTTCGAAAAGCCGTTCGACATCAACAAACTTCTTGATGCGGTGAAAGAAGAACTTGCGGCCTGAGCCCTAAAAGCAGGCTCCCCCCTCTCACGCCCATCCGGTCGAGTAATAGCCGAATTCTCTCAAGCGGCACAAGCAGACAACAGGCCACCCGGCGTACAACCGTAACAATAATGCATTATGCTTGCTCTTCGTTCACGGTCAACACCGTGGCACATCGTGTATACTGACGACATCGGATCCATCGAGACGATCCTTGAGCTTTTGAGATGATCGTACGATGACCCTTTGCACAGGACTCAAGCTAAAGCGCGGAGTGCTGTGGTTCTTACTGGCCATCCTCTCTATCGCCCCCCTGCTCCCATTGAGCAATTTTGTCGGACATCCGCATTGGGACCACATTCGTTGGGTCCCTTTCCAAAATTTTGCTCTTTCCTGGAACATGCTGAAGGACATCGTCGGTAACACGCTCTGGTTCATGATGTTCGGATATCTGCTTCACTACCAGCTGAATGAGAATTCACGCACTCCTTGGACCATTGCTACAATCACCGCCATCGCGGGCGGCATCTCACTATCGATTGAATTCTTCCAAGTCTTCTGCCACAACCGCATCGCTTCGATAACGGATGTGATATGCAATGTGCTCGGGGCCGGTCTCGGGGGGTACCTTGCTGAGAAACAGGGTGCCAACAGCTACAGAACGATGAACAGCGACGTGAGTATGGAAGGTAATAGGTCAAAAACGATTCGATAGCTACCCCTGCCTTTACAGGTAGAGCCTTCCATTGGATGAGAGTACCCCTTCGATCACGGTCACGCATTCAGTGTTTTTCGCGCAAGGCCTCGCATCATAGCGGGATCGGCATACCCCGCTTCACTCAACGCATCCATGAGGTGTATCCCTTTCGAGGAAACCAATTCTCTTGCTTTCGTATAGTTCTTCTCGCTAAACCGCGCAACCGCCGGCTGACCATTCACGATTTGGCAGGCAAGTACCTCTCCGTTCACCTCCAACGTGCCACCTTGTTCGATCAGCATTTTTGCCTGTGCCACAGTGATGCCATGAAGCTCGGCAAACTCTTGCAATCCACCGGTTTCGACAAGGCGTCCATCCGGCATGATACAGAGCCGTTTGAAATGTGGAGACCAGTCCTTTCGGAAATCGATGTACTTGATGTCGCCGCCTTTGGCGACGGCGCGATCCAACGTTCGATAATCCAGGCCCAAATGTTTCTGCTGCAGCTTGGCTTGCAGCTCACCCGGCAGCGTCCTCCAGAAGACTTCCCACGCCGCATCAACCATCGGAAATGCCCTGGATCGCGCCACTTGCTCGGCCTCGGCAAACTGCATGAGATCCAGCGTCCAGGTTTGTTTCGGCCCTTGCCCGGCTGAATCAATCCGGCAGGCAAATAATCCTCGAGTGAGGATGCCACCGATTTGTGGATACACATAAGTTCCGCCTGTGGTCAGCAAAGTTGTCATCGTCTCATGCGGGACGTCGTAGCTCTCTGAAAGAATCTTGGCGTGGACCGGGACATCCTCTGCCTCCGTCATCGCACAGACAGTCACATTCCCTGGGGCATCAAACTCAGAATAATCTTCGACGATGTTATAGAGCACCGTCCGCTTCGGCTTCTCGGCCTTCTTCTTGATCTTGAACATGAGTTACCTTACAGCCATTGAGCCTTATGAACGAGGCCGTAGATGATCGTACGGCGGTAACATCTGCAAGCGTCGATCTTCCACCGGCCCACCAATTGTGAAGTGATAGAGGGATTGCATGGCCAACTCCTTCACCCCAATAATCTCGTGGACCGGATCATCGAAGAAGCAACCGATTCCCGTCGCCCGCACTCCTGCCGCTTCCGCTTCCAGGTACAAGACCTGGCCGAGCAAGCCCGCTTCCCAAAACATGCGTGGATACCGCCAGGCGCCTCGTTCCCGCAACGTGCCTTCAAACTCAGCTAGCATCCCGAACGAGAACGCACTGTCGCCGGCAATATCTTGATGGCAACTCACCTGCACGGCCAGTTTTCTGGCATCACCTTCAAGCAACCAGTAGAGAGGGAGGCCATCAGGACACTCCGGGGCAAGAGTCCATGTCAGCTCGGAATTCACAGCTTGTTGAATGAACGGTAACTTCTTCGGATCACGGACGAGGCAATAGAGCCCAGGCGTCAATCCATCCACACGATGGACAAATACCAGAAGATGAATCGCCGGATCATAGGGCCACACATTCCACGGCATCGGCCGGTCCAACTGTGGCCGTTCAGCGCGAGGCAGGACCTGTTGCATCATATGAAAGAAGGCCGAAGCAGATATCGACGTTTTGCCGTCAAACGAGACAGCGCTTCGGCGCTGGCGAATGATCTGGCCAGCCGACGGGTCAGCGTCGTGCGTCATTCGTGAAGCGTGAAGCCTATTGGAGGATGTGAGCCTTATCGCAGGGAGAGTAATCACCGGTCGATCCGTCTGTGTTTTCCACGAGGCATTGGCCGCTTCGTCGATGATGTCCCAGTGCACGCCATGCTCCAGGCTTAATCGATTGGCTTTCCCATACCATGTTGTACCGGCCAACTCCTTCACAATCGCCGTATCGAGGCTCAACGGCATCTCCGAATGCTCGCGCTTCACGAACGACACTTCACCCTTCACGTTTTCAGATAGCCACACCACCGCCAGACAGTCCGGATGTTCCGGCTCAGCTTCACCGAAGTCTTCCTTGCGATCCGTCCCGAGTAGTATCGCTACCGTGTCTTGATCCATGCCATCCAACAAGACCATCTTCCAGCCCAGCGTCGCAGCAGCGATCCGTGCACTTCCGATCGCATGGCCAACGTCGTGGTTGCAATAGCGAAACGCCCGTTCGCCATATTTCCACGCTTCTCGCCAATGAACCGAGGTCAGTCCGAAGAGACACGCATCGGCAGGAACGGGGGCCAGCAGCCGAGCAACATGTTCAGCCGAAAACTCAGCCCGCCACTCCAGACC
>JANPKE010000310.1:0-2957 GCA_031425875.1 Nitrospirota bacterium | reverse complement strand
CTTAGAAATTTGAAGATCTCTGTCGCTCGGCTATATATATAGAGGGGGATGTGGACATCAATATGACCAAATGACCAACCCTAATCAAGCCGATGCCGCACCGCTGGTAAGGGTACTTGATGAGATGAAAGGAGGCTGGTGAATGTCTAGTGACTCTCGAACACAAACTGTGTCGAAACTGGAGATTCCTCTGGAGCGAGACATGTTCACGCGCTTGTTGATCCGCGAATTGAGCGGAACGTTACAGGATGTCGTGGGACTTGAAGAGGCGTCGGGGTTTATAAGCGTGGTCGCCCAGAGGATGGGAGACCACATTAATGCTCAATACACGAAGGCTTTGGAGGTGTCTCGTCTCACGCGCGCGCAGGTGCGTGATGTGTTGGTTGATCTGAAGCGGAGAATCCAAGGAGATTTCTATGTGATTGAAGAATCTGAGGACAAGATCGTGTTCGGCAACCGGATCTGTCCCTTTGGTGAAAAAGTCTTGGATCGTCCAGCGCTGTGTATGATGACGTCCAATGTGTTCGGATCGATCGCCGCAGAGAATCTGGGCTATGCGAGAGTGGTGCTGGAGCAGACCATTGCGCGACATGACCCAGGCTGCCGAGTCGTCGTGTATCTCAAGACCATGTCCGATGCCGATCATGCGGAGGGGCGGGAATACTTTCAGAGATCCTAACTATGTCCAGAGTCACTCTAGCCGTGCTCGAGATGTTGCCCGACCCGGCGGTGCTCTTAACCGTTGACGGAAGGATCATAGCTGCCAACAAAGCCTTCGCTGCTCTACTGGGCAGCACGCCGGAACGACTCAAGGAACACCCATTGGCCGGGCGGATTGGAATGCCGGAGCCGGAGTTACGCGAGATCACTGGACTGTGCTCCCGCACGTCCGGCGCCTTACCGTTTGCTGCCCATCTTTGGAACGACAAAGGTGAAGTCACACGATATCGACTGCAAGGCGTTCTACTAGATCGTGGAGATGTCCAGCGGTCGGCAACTCTGTGTTTACGTTTCACGAGTCACGCCCGTGCCACTCGTGAGTTTCAACAGCTCAATGAGGAACTCGTCGCGTTGAAAACAGAAGTGCTCGCGCGCCGGAAAGCCCAAGTCGCCCTCCGAGAGAGCGAGTACTTCTATCGTCAGACCTTGGACTCTATTCCGGGAATGGTCTTCACGAACACACCCGACGGCGCGTGCGACTATGTGAGCAATCAGTGGGTCGAGTATACCGGTGTACCGGCAGAGGAACAGCTCGGGTCGGGCTGGACGCAGTTGCTCCATCCGGACGATCGAGAGCGCACCTTCGCCGCCTGGCGGAAAGCGGTGGAAGACCGAGGGGAATACGATCTTGAGTATCGTGTCCGACGCCGAGATGGGACCTATGAATGGTTCAAGACACGAGGTCGAGCTATTCGAGATGAGCAAGGATCGATCCTCCGGTGGTTTGGGACAGCGGTGAATGTGGATGATCTCAAGCAAGCTGAGGAGGCCATAGCTGTTCGGACGGCCGCGCTGGCCGAGGCCAACAACGAACTGGAAAGTTTTTCTTATTCGGTCTCCCACGACTTGCGTGCACCACTTCGAACGATCGACTCGTTCAGCGCGATAATAGAGGAAGAGAATGGGCACTCGCTGGACGACGAGGGCCGACGCTGTCTCGGCATCGTGCGCAAAGCGGCGACACAAGCGGGAGAACTGATTGACGATTTGTTGGAACTCGCGAGGCTAGGGCGGCAGAGTATGCGACTCGGGCCAGTAGCGATGACCGTCCTGGCCCACAACGCAGCGGACGAGCTGTTGAGGGCTGAACAGCGCTCCACGCTCGACCTCCACATTGGCGAGATGCCACCCTGCCTCGGGGACGCGCGGCTTTTGAAACTGGTGTGGGCTAACTTACTGGGCAACGCGATCAAATACACCCGGACCGTGGAGGCCGCCCGGATCGAGGTCGGCTGGCTACCGGATGATCAGCGGAGCGACATGGCCATATACTGGGTGAAAGATAACGGGGTCGGCTTCAACATGGAGCATGCGCACCAACTCTTCGGCGTGTTTAGGCGGCTCCATGGCAACGAGTTCGAGGGGACTGGGGTCGGCCTGGCAATCGTTCAACGAATCGTCGGACGGCACGGCGGTCGGGCCTGGGCTGAAGGGAAGATAAACGGTGGGGCGACATTTTACTTTACTGTGCGAAAGGCTGAGGCATGAACGGTGCAGAAATTCTGCTTGTCGAAGACAATCCTCACGACGAGGAACTCACCGTGCGGGCCTTACGCAGGTATCACGTCGCAAACAAAATCCACGTGCTGCGGGACGGCGAGGAAGTGGTCGAATGTCTCTTTGGCGCCGGACGAGAGTCAGGGGCCTGTGCGAACACGCGGTTGATCTTGCTCGACCTGAAACTGCCGAAGATGGATGGCCTCGAAATTCTACGGCGCTGCAAATCGGACTCCCACACGAAGCACATCCCGATTGTGGTGTTGACGTCGTCACGGGAAGAAAGTGATCTGACGCGAAGCTACAATCTGGGTGCGAACAGCTATGTCGTCAAGCCCGTCGATTTTCTCCAATTCAATGAGGCGGTGCGACAGATAGGGCTGTACTGGATGTTATTGAATCAGATACCGCTGGAACGGTAACGCCATAACGAGAACGGCCGGCACGAATTTTCTCCCGCTTCTGCGAAGCGTGATACTCATTGCCCGTCAAGTTCGGCTGCCTTCTCGGCTGGGGCATCCTTCCGGCGACGATCAGAGAACATTCAAAACATCGAAGACGTGTTCCGGTCCTCAGTGGACATTCTGGAGATTTCCTAGGGTAACACCGAGCAGACAAAATCAAGCCCCTGTTTATAAATGGTACATGAACCTAAGTGGTGTCATTGTACTTGTCTTCTTGGTGATACAGATCCTGGTAAACGGTTCACTGCAAACGGCGGCCGCGCTCGATTTTTCCGC
>JANPKE010000309.1:0-3948 GCA_031425875.1 Nitrospirota bacterium | reverse complement strand
CTACTGGTGTTCCTGCGGACGCTCGCGAGACCAACCGTTCTGTGATGGGTCGCATCAAGGAACCGGGTTCGAGCCGGTTGAGTTTATAGTGAAGGAGAAGAAGGAAGTCGCGTTGTGTCAGTGCAAGCAGACCAAGACGCCGCCCTTCTGCGATGGCACGCACCAGACGCTTTGATGGGTCACCCGCTGCACAGGCGTTGTTGCGCTTCGGGTGACACCTCTTGAGCCGTTGCTGGTGGATGGGTCATACTACCTGAGTATGAATAGGCAAGGCATCTCTCCATGTGAGGATCTCGCGGAGCGGTACCAGGCGCTCTTGGAGGTTGCACAGGCAATCTCTGCACAGCGGGACCTCGATCAACTGTTTCGCGATCTTGCCCATCGACTTCCTCGGGTCGTGCAGGTCAATTACGTCGATCTTTCCCTGTATGATCCCATCAAGAAGCTGATGCGGCTGCATACCATTCAGGCGAATGTACCGGCGGATCTCGTGGGGGGCCATGAGGTCTCGATCGATGACTGCCCTGCCGGTTCGGTCTGGCAGCAACAACAGCCGCTCCTTGTACCCAAGTTAACGGAGGAGCGTCGGTGGTCAACGGTTATTGGCCAAATGAGGGAAGATGGGACGGAATCATTTTGTTTTGTTCCGCTGAGCACGGCGCGAGGACGGTTGGGTGCCATGGGATTCTTAAGCCTGCAACGAGAGGCCTATAGCGATTCGGATGTGGAATTTCTCCAGCAAGTGGCCAAACAAGTCGCGGTCGCGGTGGAAAATGCCTTGGCCTTTCAGCAGATTGCCGAACTCAAAGACAAGCTAGCGAAAGAGAAGTTGTACCTTGAAGAAGAGCTTCGGTTCGAACATGGATTTGACGATATCATCGGGGACAGTGCGGCCTTGAGGAATGTGCTGAAGGAAGTCGAAGTCGTGGCCCCAACCGATTCGACCGTCTTGATTCAAGGCGAAACGGGCACCGGCAAGGAGCTCATCGCCAGGGCCATACATCGACTCAGCGGCCGAAGCGAGCGCACGTTCATCAAGCTGAATTGTGCGGCTATTCCAACCGGACTATTGGAGAGCGAACTCTTTGGACATGAACGTGGAGCCTTCACCGGGGCGATTTCTCAAAAGGCCGGTCGGTTCGAGTTGGCCGATAAGGGCACAATTTTCCTTGACGAAGTGGGAGAAATTCCTTTGGAACTGCAGTCTAAACTGCTTCGCGTCTTACAGGAGCAAGAGTTTGAGCGGCTCGGCAGCACCAAGACCATACAGGTCAACGTTCGCTTGATTGCCGCAACCAATAGAGATCTAAAGCGGTTGGTGGAGGCCAATCAGTTTCGAAGCGACTTGTATTACCGGTTGAATGTTTTCCCAGTCACTGCGCCACCGTTGCGTGAACGCCGTGAAGATATTCCCATCTTGGTTCGCTATTTCACGCAGCACTATGCAGTTCGGATGAAAAAGGATATCCAGACGGTTCCTGCCAAAACGCTCGATGTGCTATCCCTGTATGCCTGGCCGGGGAACATTCGTGAACTGGAGAATCTTGTGGAACGTTCCGTCATTCTCACGCAAGGGACGGATCTGCAGGTGCCAATGAATGAACTCCAGGCACATGCTCGCCATGCTCCCACCGCACTCTCAACTCTTGAAGAGGCCGAACGTGAGCAAATCTTGCGCGCCCTGCATGAAGCAAGATGGGTCATCGGTGGACCATCGGGGGCCGCGGCTCGGTTGGGGATCAAACGAACGACGCTCCAGTCCAAAATGCAGAAGCTCGGTATATCCCGTGCCTCGTAAGTCCCGCGCACAACCATTTGCGCCCGTCGCTTGTAAGCACCTCATATGAGACGCTTCACGCTTGGCAGGATGCGCACGGTGCCGAAGCATCGGCACTGTGCCGTGCACTCGGCACATCTTGCAAATTTCTGCAGTGATACCTTCTCGCGTCGTGACGCGTCTTCTCAGTCAATTCAATAGCTTCCATAATGCTCCCGTGGTTAAGAACAGCGGGAACATAAGTTGCGAAACAAATTGAGAGCCTCTTCATCAACGAGGTTGGTTATGGCCATGAGGGTGGAATTCCATCAGAAAGAACTGAACGCAGGTGACCGGATAGGGACGAAGCCTATCGGCGACACTATTTATGTTGAGGATTACCGAACAGCGAGAATCTGAACCAGGCTCTGTGGTGCTACACCTTGAGGGGCGATTGACTGGTCCCTGGGTTCAGGAACTCAGCGGGTATTGGCAGAAGCTGTCCACGAACCTGCCGCAGCGCGTGATGATCGACTTAACTAGCGTGACATTTATCGATGCCGAGGGCAGGGCGCTCTTGACTCGTTTGTGGCAACAAGGCGCGAGTCTGAGGGCGAATGGCTGTTTGACGAAGTGTGTTGTCGAAGAGATCACCAGGCTGGATAGGTCCGATCCCTCGAAGGAGAGTTTGAGTGAGCGGGCACCGAGCGTGACAAAATCTGAATCCTGAAGAATGGATGTTCATGGTGCCGGAATCGTGAAAAGTCTTGTCTGTCTTGGGCTTGCTGCGGCCCGAGCGACCTGAGTAGAATAGCACGTTTGTGTTCCTGAGGAATCGCAGATGAGAATTGCAGAAGAAGGTAGGTGGTATGCTCAAGGATTATCAGTCAGCACAATCCGTCGCGGTGTGCGTTGCCTTCGTGGGGCTAGGACTATCGGCTGCCTGTAAGCAGGAGGCCGTTGTCATGCCTCCACAAGAAGTGTCGCAGGTCGAGGTCGTCACTGTTGAGACACGAACGGTTCCAGACGAACCGGAGTTTATCGGTCGGGCCGAAGCGTCCCGTCCCGTGGAGATCCGTTCGCAAGTGACGGGCCTCTTGAAGGCGGTCCTCTTTCCAGAAGGCCGCGATGTTAAGAAAGGCGATCGCCTCTATCAGATCGACCCCGTTCCGTTCAAGGGGGTGGCGGCGAGTGCGAAGGCCAAGATTGCACAAGCCGAGGCCCGCGTTGTCCAGGCCAAACAGAATCTCGCACGGGTCAAGCCGTTGCTTGCCGAACAGGCGGTCAGTCAGAAGGACGTCGACGATGCGATTGCAGAAGAGCTGTCGGCGCATGCCGCACTGGAAGGAGCTCGGGCCGACCTGATCAAGGCGCAGTTCGATCTTGACAACACGCTCATCACAGCCCCTATCGCCGGGCTTATTGAGCGCAGTCGCTATTATGAAGGGCGGCTGGTCTCGGCGCAGACCGATCTCCTGACGACGATTCATCGTGTCGATCCGATGTACGTGGTGGTGAACGTGCCGGAGACGTTCATCTTGAAGCGCCGACGAGATATCGAGGCGAAGAGGATCACCCATCCGGGAGACTATCAATTACGAGGTCGGCTCACGCTCATGGACGGCACGATCTACCCGCACGAAGGGGTTCTCGATCTGTTGGAACCCGGCTTGCGCACCGAGACCAGTTCGCGTCAAACACGAATCACATTTCCCAATCCAACGCGCACCCTTCTACCCGGACAATTTGTGAAGGTCCGATTCACCGGTGATACAAAAACTGACGCGATCCTCATTCCTCAGCGAGCCGTGTTGCAAGGTCCCCAAGGCCCATTTGTCTTCGTGGTCAACCGAGACGAGAAAGTAGAAATTCGAGACGTGGCTGCGGCTGATTGGAAAGGCGACCAGTGGTTCATTGATCGAGGCCTGGCTGCAGGCGATCGCGTGGTCGT
Source organism: Nitrospirota bacterium (assembly GCA_031425875.1). Taxonomy (GTDB): domain Bacteria; phylum Nitrospirota; class Nitrospiria; order Nitrospirales; family Nitrospiraceae; genus Nitrospira_D. The sequence continues at coordinate 241 of JANPKE010000309.1, read as the reverse complement.
GAACGGATTGATGAAGATCGGGCCCGGCGCGCCGGTCAAGGCCGTTCCGTGGGTTCCAGTCAGCGCCCTGGTGACGGAACAGGCTCCTTCCACTCTTGATTAAGGATCGTTTGTGATCTCGCATGTTTTTATCGATCGGCCGATTCTCGCGTCGGTGGTGTCCATCGTCATCGTCGTGATGGGACTACTCGCGATGCAGTTTCTGCCGATCGCCCAGTTTCCAGAAATCACCCCGCCGGTC
>JANPKE010000308.1:0-5276 GCA_031425875.1 Nitrospirota bacterium | reverse complement strand
CCGAAACCCAAACGGGATGGCGCCTATCGATGGGCACTCGACGATTACGATGTCTACTCTGCGAATCTTGACGGGCAGGACGTACAGAGGCTGACGGCGTCACCCGGCTATGACGCCGAGGCCACGATCTCCCCTGACGGGAGGACCATTGTCTGGACTTCGGTGAAGGACGGAGATCTTGACCTCTATACGATGAATCTGGACGGTTCGAATGTGCGTCGCTTGACGGACGATGTTGGCTACGAAGGTGGAGCGTTTTTTTCACCGGACGGCAAGAGAATCGTCTATCGGGCGGCCCATCCGACGGATCCGTCCGAGGTGGCCAAATATAAGGAGTTGTTGGCACAACGGCTGATCGAGCCAGGTCAGCTTGAACTATTTGTCATGAATGCCGATGGGTCTGGGAAGAAAAAGGTCACCACGACCGGCGCGTCGAATTTTTCCCCGTATTTTCATCCCGACGGCACACGCATCATCTTTTCCTCCAACATCGAAACGAGAGGGGAAGGAGGCCGCCCCAGCTTCCATCTGTATCTGGTGCGCGACGACGGAACCGGACTAGAGCGTCTCACCATGGAAGGACACTTTAATAGTTTCCCCATGTTTTCCCCTGACGGCAAACGCCTTGTCTGGGTCTCGGATCGACATGCCAAGGAACCAGGAGAATTCAACGTGTTCTTGGCCGATTGGGTGCCGTAAGGCAGGTGATCGGTGATGAGCGAATCGTGATCAGTTCCGGACATCCAGGGAGCCTTGTTATAAATGATGGCGTAATGAGTGCCCCGTCTCAGTCATCTCGGAACACAATCTCCTCAATCGCGGCAGTCGGTAGTTCCTGTGTCGCGTTGGCCATCAGCTTTCTTGGTGTGGCCCAGTTTGATCTGCCGATCACCAAGTATGTTCGATCGGTGACGATTCATCTCCCCTGGGACCAACTCACCATACCGTGGATGGCGTTCACCAGCGATATGGGGGACTGGATCGGCCAAGGATGGCGGCTGACAGCCGTAAGCCTTCTTCTGCTCGTCGGTGCGTGGGCCTTTGAAAAGCCGACAGTCAAGATCGTGGCCATCCAGTCGTTGATCGCTCACGGCATCGCCGCCTTGCTCGCCAACGGGCTGAAACACCTCATCGGCAGGCCTCGACCGAAGTTCGTGCATGCGGGAGACTGGCAGATGACCCTTTCCTTGGCATCGGGATTGGACTCCTTTCCGTCGGGACATAGCACGGCCAGTTTCGCCGTCGCGACGGTGCTGGCTAAACGGTTTCCCCTCTTCGGACCACCCTCGATCGCGATCGCACTGTTTGTCGCGCTCAGTCGTGTCCTCCGAGGATCGCATTTCCCGACCGATATCCTCGGGGGGGCGGTGATCGGCATCCTTAGTGGCTTCATCGCGGCGGCCCCATTACGACAGTGGCGCACTTCTATACAGGACGGACTCCGATATGCGGCAATGGGCACTTCGGGGGTGTTTGCCTTGCTTTGGGTTCTATCCGATCGAATAGACGATGGAATGGTGAGCATCCTCTTCTTGGCGCTGGGAGTTGGTGCACTAGTGGGCGGCTTATGGATACGGAAAACTCATTGGGTCCGCAGGGGAAGAACAGGAGAGCGCTGGCACTCGAATACTTCAGCGCTGTTGATCGCGTACGGCCTGGCTGCCCTGACGACCTCACCGCTTGTCCTCTCGTCGGTCGGATTCGCCTGCATGGCATCCTGGCTTGACGCGATGGGTCGGAACGATGCCCACGCTGAGGAATCACCCGGCTGGTTGATGATGCGGGAGAGTGCTCTGATTGGAGGTGTGGCCCTTGCTATTCTGATTCTCGTGGACGCGCGAGGGGTGTTGCCATTTCAATGACCACTGCGCCGGTTCGGCATTGACCGGTTTTGTGGTAAATCTGCGGCCAACTCTCTGGTTGGCGCAGGAGCTTTGGCATGCGCCCTCGTCCGCTGAGCGCGATGCGGCCGATTCTGCTAGGCCACACCTTGGATCTGGATCCGACCGTGTTCCGGTAAAGCGGGGCCGGCCAACACTTCTGTGCCGACCGTCCCTCACCACACGCTGCTGGGTCCCCTCCTGATAACTGATCCACTGCGGCATCCTGGATAAACGACCTCAGCTCAATTGAATCAAGCTCAGTTTCTTCATCCACACGCTCGCGGGCGCCATCTACTCCCGGTCCAGTATCCCTCGCACGGTCTGCGTCAAGGCCGCGATGTTGAACGGCTTGCGTAGGAAGTCAAGCTGGGACGACTCCCCACCCTGCTGAATCACTGCATCATCAGTGACCCCCGACATAAATAGCACCCGTAGACCCGGCCTGATGGCTGTTAGCCGATCGGCTATCTCCGAACCGGACAACTTCGGCATGACTAAGTCGGTGATCACCATATAGATCGGTCCCCTGTGGTTCTCTGCTACCGCCACCGCTTCCGATCCGTTCGACGTCTCCAGCACGTTGTAGCCGTGCTTTTGGAGAATGATCGTGATCATGGTCCTGACCATGTCACTGTCCTCGACGAGCAAGATCGTTTCTTCGCCCCTCGCCGCCGGCAGAACGTCAAGGCTGCTTGGCTTGGGTGGCAGTGTCTCGGCTACCGGAAGGTAAACATGGAAGGTGGTCCCCTCCTGCACTTTACTCGAAACATCAATGCAGCCTCCATGCTGTTTGACGATTCCATACACCGTGGAGAGGCCTAGGCCGGTACCCTTTTCGGCCTCCTTCGTGGTGAAAAACGGCTCGAACATGTGGGATAGCACATCATCAGATATGCCGCTTCCAGTGTCGCGGACCGACAGCAGGACGTATAGGCCCGGCGTCACATCGGGATGCTGCGGGCTCGTTTGTTGGCTCAACTCGGCGTTCCTTGTGGTAAAAATCAGCCGCCCACCTTTCGGCATGGCGTCACGAGCGTTCGCCGTCAAGTTCAAGACCACCTGTCCTATCTGCGACGGGTCGGCTTTGACGGGGGCGATGTCCGAATCCAGGTCAAGCACGAGCTCGATCCCGGCCCCGATGAGGCTCTTTACGATCGGCTCCGTGTCTCGCAAAACGGTGTTGAGGTTCAGCGCACAAGGCATGAAGCTTTGCTTACGGCTGAAGGCCATGATCTGCCGGATAAGCATGGAGCCCTGCCTCACGGTCTTGATGATATCCCCGGCGAGTTCTTGTCTCTGTTTGGGGAGCAAGGATTCGGAGAGCAATAGTTCTCCGAAAAACATCATGGCTGCCATGATGTTGTTGAAGTCGTGGACGATGCCGCCTGTCAGCTGCCCGAGGGCCTCCATTTTCTGCGCATGCCGCAGATGCTCATCCAGCCGGCGGCGTTCGGTGATGTCCCGGAATACCAGCACCGCCCCCTCGACTCTGCCACTCACGTCCCGGATAGGGGTCGCGATATCGTCGATAGGGAATTCCGTTCCGGCCTTTCGGATCAGAAAGGTGTTCGGGGAGAGGTTGGTAGGAACGCCCGTCTCCAGCGCGTCATAAACCGGGTTTGGGACTGTCTCGTGGGTCTTCTCTTCGACGATGGGGAAGACCTCTCGCAGGTCTTTGCCGAGGGCGTCGGCCTCTGTCCACTCCGTCAACCGCTCTGCCACTGGGTTCATGAACCGCACCCGCCCCTTCTGGTCCGTAGCGATCACTCCGTCGCCGATGCTTGCGAGTATGCCCGCCAGCCATTGCTCGCTTTTCCGCAGCCGACGCTCCATTTTGGACTTGTACAACCCAATCTCAATGGCGGTGTGGAGGTCCCGATCCTCGTAAGGCTTGAGGATGTAGCCGAAGGGCTCGGTCAATTTGGCCCGCTGAAGCGTGGCTTCGTCAGAGTGAGCGGTCAGGTACACGACGGGAATATTAAACTGGGAACGGATTACATCCGCCGCCTCGACACCGTCTATGCCGGAGCCAAGATGAATGTCCATGAGAATCATGTCGGGCCGACCTTCTGTCGCCTGCCTGATGGCGTCTTCCCCGGTCGAGGCCAGACCAGTCACCCCATACCCCAATGCCTTGAGCTTCTTTTCAATGCCCTTCGCGATGATCCGCTCGTCCTCGACCACGAGAATACTGGGTGTAATCATGTGACCCATTCCTTCCATTTATCAGGACTGGGGAAGGTGAGGATAACCACCGCTCCCCTATTATGTAATAGTTCGATCTTGCCCTCCAGTTGCTCGGCGAGGGTATTTACCAACTGCAACCCGAAGGACGTGGCGTTACAAATATTGAAGTCTGGTGGAAACCCGACCCCGTTGTCAGCCACGGTCAAGACGCTGTTCGAACCGTCGCGACGCCACGTCACTCTGATCCAGCCCAGCTCCGTATCCTTGAAACCGTGCTTGAGACAGTTCGAGAGAAGCTCGTTCAGGATCAACCCGCAGGGGATGGCTATATCAAGAGGCAGCGGCGGTATGGCTACCTCCACGTGCAGCATGATATTGGTATCCGATACCTTATAGGTGCGGTAAAGGTCTTGTGCGAGTTGCTCGACATACTCGGAGACGTGCACACGTGCCAAGTCCTGTGAGCGATATAGCCGTTCGTGGATCAGCGCCATGGATCGCACGCGTCCCCGACTCTCCTTGAACATCTCCTGCGCCTGCCGGTCCTCCGTGTGGTCGGATTGGAGATCGAGCAAGCTGGAGATAATCTGAAGGTTGTTCTTGACTCGGTGATGGATCTCCTTGAGCAGGATTACCTTCTCTTCAAGCGAAGCCGTCAAGCGCGCGTCGTGCTGTTTGCGATCCGTGATGTCCCGTGTGATGCCAGTAAAGAGCCGATGGTCGCCAAGGCGCACCTCACTCACGGCAAGATCAAGGGGAAAAGTAGAGCCGTCTTTGCGACGCCCCACGACTTCGCGTCCGATGCCAATGATTTTGGCTTCTCCCGTTTGTTGGTAGTGAGCCAGATAGCCGTCATGCTCGCTATGATAAGGTTCGGGCATGAGACTCTTGACGTTTTGCCTGACGACCTCGGATGCCGCATAGCCGAAGAGTCGTTCGGCTGCTGGATTGAAACTCTCTATTATCCCTTGCTCGTCGATGGTGATGATCCCGTCCGCCGCATGATCGACGATCGCGCGCAGTCGGGCTCCCTGTTCATGTACCGCCGCTTCCGCTCGTTTGCGAGCAGTGATGTCTTCGAATGTGGCGGTATGGAACTGAGTCTTACCATGGAAATCTTTTACGGTCGTCATATGAGTCACACAGGGGAAACGCGTACCGTCGTGGCGGATGTGGACCGACTCGAACGTGTAGTCCCTGCTCCGG
>JANPKE010000307.1:0-3686 GCA_031425875.1 Nitrospirota bacterium | reverse complement strand
GAGACGACCACGGTCACAAACGCGTCTTTATGCATGAAGGTCAGCCGGGACTCGGTCGGAGAGGAGTCAATTCGCACCGCTCCCTCGCCCAGGCCTGGACTCAGATGGCTGTCACGCCGCAGACGCTCTTTATTGAACCATATCCGCCGGTCCGTACCGGCTGTTTTGTCAAGCTGAACCGTAACGGCATTTCCCGCATTCCGGTGGGCTTTGAAGATACAGGTTGTTGGGTCAGCCAGAGTCCCTTCCTGAACCGGTTCTCCAAGCACCCGTTCTACGTCAGCAACGGTAAGCAGGGAACAAGGGGATGTTTTCGAGCTGAACAGGCTGGATGACTCACTGCACGAAAGAAGCAGAGGGGCCAGTCCAAGAAATGTGTACGGTAGTATGCGGGAGAACATCGCAACGTTGCCTTGATGATTCGTGGATGGGGATTGTACCGTGAATGAACGGCGGAGTGCCAGTGGGGCTCGAGACACGGCAGGGTGTGTGCTGTGGTGGGCGGGAACCTCTTTGGTCGAGAGGAAGATAGTAACGAGTCGTACCGATTCAGCCGGCCACGAAGCGTAAGGCCACGCCGTTGATGCAGTACCGAAGGCCGGTGGGCCTCGGCCCATCCTTAAACACATGGCCCTGGTGGCCCTCACATCGCGCGCAGTGAACTTCCGTTCTGGACATGAAGAATTGGGAATCGGTTCGCGTCTCGATCACGCGTGGATCGATCGGCTGCCAGAAGCTGGGCCAACCGGTACGGCTGTCGAACTTGTGCTCGGATGAGAAGAGCGGCAAATCGCACCCGGCGCAATAATAGATCCCTGACTCATGGTTGTCATGCAGTGGATTAACGAATGCTCTCTCTGTATCTTCATGCCGCAAGACGCGATAGGCGGCGGCTGATAGTTGCTTCTTCCATTCCTCATCGGCCTTCGTGACTTTGATAACGGGATCGATTTGAATAGTAGGCGGCATCAGGGTTTCTCCTTCATCGGTGATGTGGTTGCTGCTCAGTCGAACAGTACGCCGAAGTCTTACAAAGCGCCTCACAGGGCACGGCTACCCCTCATGATGGGGTAATAAATGGTACGGTTCGGAAATCTGGAATGCAAGGGCTTGGGGCGGCCAACAGGCACATTCCAGGTAGTACCTTGTCAGTCATTCTCGGGAATGCTACGAAGCAGCGTCCACATTTCTCTGAACGACGGATGGGGTTCTGTCAGTTCCAGCTGAGAGAGGTCGATCTGGATGTCATAGAGAGAGGTCCTCACGTTTTTGACCTGAGTGACCGGGTACCAACATTCATACCGTTGTTCCCAGCGGTCGCGATAGGCTAACCGCAGAGAGCATCGGCTCATCAGTTTCGCGCGGATTGGTGCCTTGGGGTCCAGAACGATGGGAACAGCGTGGCGTTGATAGCGAGGGCCGTCGGGATGAATGCTCTTGACTGCAAAGCTACCTTCCCATCCTGCCAATTGAACGATGCAATCATGAGCCACTCCAGGGCCCACGTTTTCCACCTCCGGCGTCAGCGTGACCACCTCCGCGGCATTCATGGCGGACATGTTGGTGATGCGGAGCGCCGGTTGATGCTGTTGAAATTCGTGCTTGATCTTGCCGACATATCGATATATGGCGACAACGCCCATGCCACTGATGATGAGGACAACGAGGAAGGCGATCAGTAATAACCAGTCCACGGCGGAGCTATCCTAATGAAGCACGTACCTTTCGATCGGAAACGGAGAAACCCTACGCGGAGGAGAAGCGAGTGTCAACTGGACCGTCGACGTGAATAACGGCTGTCACATGGACGGGCTGCGTTTCGCTCGGATAAAGTCTGAAACGGGAAAGCCAAGTTGCTGAGCTTTCCCGACCAAGCGTTGGTAGGCCACTTCGTCGAGGTGTGGATTGCGAGATAGCATCCAAAGATAGCGGCGGTCCGGCGTGCCGACAAGAGCCGTCTGGTAATCTGGATCGAGATCGATGATCCAATAGTTGCCTTCTCTGGAGGGGCTAACAAGCCGCGCGAAGAAATTGTCGAACGTGACGGCCAGCTTGGCATTCGTTTTCGAATCCACTATTGTCGCGATACCGTCGGCCTGATCGAGCCCACCGGCATCGGTCACGCATTCGTTGTGTACGCCGATTGTGCCATCAGGACGAATCGTATAGGTTGCATTAGAGTCGATGCAGTGGCGCTGAAACCACATAGGTAACCGTGCAATCTCATGCCACGTCCCGGCGTAACGGGCGAGGTCCACCGACGCCACAGTTTGCAGAGGCTGTCTCGACTCTAATCCTGCGCAACCTGCGATGATCAGTGCGCACAGGCTTACACACATTGACGGCCGTCTATTTATCATAAGCAGTAAGAAGGGGTGTGTAAATAATAAGGAGGCAGGCATAGCCTTACAGAGGCGGCATGGCAGTGCATATATATAAGATGGACCGGCCCGTGAATGAAAGCAGCAATGGGAGCGATGAGGCTCTACGAATCGGCATCTCAAGAAGGAGTACTAAAAGCAAAGTTACTTTTCTTCTTGGATTGCTGCCATTACTTTAGCCTTGAGCTCGGGAGTGACCTCCCGAATGCCGTGTTGTTTTGCGTGTTCTGCCGCATTCGTCAGCACTTCAGCTTCGGTGTTCCCTCGTACAACATGTTTGCATCCGGATGATGGATCAACCTTAACGCACTCGACAATTTTACCCATGATAGTTTCTCCTTGGTAAGCCTGCTCTAGACCGTGAGTTCTGTCATGAGAATAGCTCCCAGCAGCTTCATTTCGGCAATTTATAGCCAATTGACCATAAGGTAAACTAGGGTAATCCCTAATCGAGACGGGAACGCGTAGCAAGTTTAATGGAAGGTGAGTTTGTTTAACTCCGCGTCATGCGAGAGCTCTGACCCTCCCCCGATTTCACAGACACCTCCCTAAGTGGGAGAATGCTGAAATCGGAGGACAACATGAACACGAAGACCCGACGATCGTATACGGAGACATTTAAAGAAGAGGCGGTACGCCTGGTTCGCGAATCAGGACAGCCTGTGACCCACGTGGCAAGGGATCTGGGGATTGCCGATCACCTGCTCTACCGCTGGCGAGCGGAGCAGCAACCCGTGGAGGGGCAGGGCCAGACACGCCAATCGGCACGGGCTGAACAGGCGGAACTCGTCCGACTGCGGCGTGAAAATGCCGTCTTGAAGCAGGAGCGGGATTTTTTAAAACGTGCGGCGGCGTTCTTCGCGAAGGAGTCGCGATGAGATACCGAGTCATTCAGGAGCACGACCGTCGCTATCCGATCCGGTTGATGTGCCGCGCCCTCGCCGTCTCGGCGGCAGGGTATTATGCGTGGCGAGGACGTCCAGAGAGTCGACGGGCAGCCGCCAATCGGACGCTTCTGGCAACGATCCGCGTCCTCCATCAAGACAGTCGCCAGACCTACGGTAGTCCGAGCATCTGGCGGGCGCTGGTGCGACAGGGGCAGCGGGTTGGGGAGCATCGCGTGGCCCGGCTGATGCGCCAGGACGGCATTCGGGCCAAGACGGTGAAGAAATGGCGGGCCACGACGCACTCGTCACACCACTTGCCCGTGGCGGCAAACACGCTGCAACGCCAGTTCACGGTGTCGCAACCCCACCGGGTCTGGGCCGGCGATATCACCTACGTCTGGACCCTGGAGGGCTGGCT
>JANPKE010000306.1:0-3843 GCA_031425875.1 Nitrospirota bacterium | reverse complement strand
AACGCGTACCGGCCGGAGCATAGGGCCTCTCCAGGCAATTAGGCACGCAACAGTGGGTATCCAACATCTCAGTCTCCTACAAATGTGGTCAGTATGCCGGTCGGCTATGTCGATTTTCAAGCCCGTGACTTCGCTCCGCTGCTTGACCTCCACAACTGCATAGGGTAGGACTGCCCGATGCATGCGTTCCTTCTGCTGGCCGGTATTCTATTTCTGGTCTCCTCTTTCTCCGGCTGTGCTGTTTTTTCAAGCGGAAGCATTCGCTCCAGCAGTTCGTCCGAGGGAAAGCCCTTGGTGGACTCCCATGTCCTACCCCAAGGTGTTGCGGTCGGCGATGTCAGTTCCCAAAGCGCGTTGCTCTGGCTGCGTACCGACGGACCGGCCTCGGTTCAGATTGAGTGGGCGACAGTCTCACGATGGGAACGGGCCTCGACGCTTGCAACGGTCGTGGCTCCGGTGTCGAGAACGGCGTCCATCACGACGACCGCAGAGACGGATTATACCTTGACGATTCCACTCGAAGGTCTGAGCCCCGCCACGCGCTATCGCTATCATGTCCTGGTCAGCTCTGCCGATCAGATCACAACACACCTCTCAGCGAGTCTTGCGGCCAAGGGCGAATTCACCACCCTGACGGATCAGAAGACCTCCGCTCCGGTAACGTTTGCCTGGAGCGGAGATCTCGGCGGCCAAGGACGATGCCGCCAGGGAGTGAGCGGCTATCCCATCTTTGATGTGATCCATCGGCAAAGTCCCGACTTTTTCTTATTTCTCGGCGATACGATCTATAGCGACAATCCTTGTCCCTCGCCGCCGAACGAGCCGGGCGCTGATTTCAAAGCCACCACGCTGCAAGCCTATCGGGTGCGTCACCGCTATCAACGAGCCGCAGAAGCGCTGCAGCGATTTTTGAGGACGGTGCCGGTGTATGTAATCTGGGACGACCATGAGGTTCGCGACAATTTCGCGGGGCCGTTTGATGAACAGATGCCTGCAGGCCGTCAGGCATTGCGCGAATATTGGCCGATGTTTTCCTCGGCGGAGGATCCACATCGGATGTATCGGAGCGTTCGATACGGAGCTGATCTGGAACTTTTTATACTGGATACCAGGCAGTATCGAAGCCGGAACGAGGACCTGGATGGCCCTGCCAAAACGATGCTGGGGCATTCGCAATTGCAATGGTTGCTCGATGGACTCCGCGCCTCTATGGCAACCTGGAAAGTCATCGCCACTTCCGTTCCATTGTCGGTTGAGAAAGGTGGTCTAGGCAACGATGGATGGGGACATGAGCCAAGCGGCACCGGCTTTGGAAGAGAGCGGCAGGTGATTGTCGATGCCATTCTCAGACAAACGATCAAGAACGTTGTGTTTCTTGCAGGGGATGTACATTGGGTTCAAGCCAACGCCTATGATCCCAATCAGGACGGGGTCATCGATTTTCATGAGTATATGGTAGGTCCACTCTCGGCGAGGCCGGGAAGGCTTACGGCTGCCAGCGATGAACTGCATCCCATTCGATTGGTGAATGAGTCGGGGTACCAGAACTTCGGTCTGGTCCGTGTCACAAAGGAGGCGTTCGAAGTGACGGTGATCGACGAGGCGGGTACTAAACGATTTTCTCACGTTGTGTCGGCTAAACCGTAGGGCCGATCTCAACGGCCAAGCCCCTTGCAATTATTGCAGATGGCCGGGTACCGTACGGTTCTCGATGTCAGTAATCAGATCCACTATCAACGATAGAGAGGGAGCACACGTATGTCAGGATTGATGTCCGCCGATGATATTTTCTCGAAAGCGGAAGCGGCGGCCGTAGCGGCGACCGGGCTAGATGAAAAGGCTCTGCAAATCGATTATGACGCGCTGAAGGAGAAATTTCGTAGGGCATTGGGTGACCGAAAGGTTGCGTGCTGCCACGTAAATAGATTTTTACCGGAGGGGTACGAAGATCAGGGTCGGTTCAATCTGGTACTGCTGACGGCGGGGAATGTTGTGTTTGACATCGTCATCGGCGATTCCTATTTCCGGTACGATGTTGTGTCGGTCGGCCAACTGGATAAGGTGCAGCTGATTGACGCGATGTGGGACAACAAGGAAAAACGCCGTGAAGAGCCCTTCTTAAGCCTGCGCTTGATGCACGGTGAGGAAGTCCATCTACTGTTGGCCTTGGACGACGAGGAACGGGCGAGTCTCCTGAAATTTGCCTCAGCGGTCACAGCGGCACGCAATCCGGAGCGCTGAGTTTTCAGGAACACGAGAGCGCCGTTGTAAGGTGCTCTCGTGTTGTGAGTCTGGGCTGGCGTGCTCTACGAGTTTTCTTTTGTGGTGTAGAAAATGCTCCCCATGTGTATGGTTCGACAGGTGCTGATGCTGAGCAACGGTATGGAAAAGCGAATGGAATGGAGGCTGCAGCTAATCGAGATGTTCTGGAGTACGTCTCCGGAACCTCCTGCGTAGGCCGGCGACCGATTTTGTCAGGGAGCCTTGAGAGGCCCTGGACTCCACAGCAACCGCTGGCAGCAACTTTTCTCCAGTAGAAAACCGACCCACGTCGATCCAGGCTTCGCAACCGATCGAGTTCAGTTCAGGCGCGATCGAAATGGTGAGTCCAGGTTGTGCAGAGTTCTGTGAGATGAAATTCATCTTATGAACCATTAGAAACGGTCCTCACCTTACAACGCCGATTCGCTGACAGCCTATTCCTCTCTCGTAGGTCTGCAGTTTTCTCAGCATCTCTCTGGCTTACCCGAATCGATCTGGTTCTGAGAATAATGATCCGATTCGTTCCCATTCTCAGTTAGAGCAAGGAGAGTGCCACATGAATAACTGGACAGGGGAGGTAGAGTTTTTCATTCATCACGTTGATTTTGAAGGGTAACAGTTCATCAGACGGACCTTATGAACCTCAAGGTCCTGTATCCAGAAGGATTCAGAGATGTATCCCAACGGTAGTGCGGTGGGACAGAGAGAAGGATCGGCTAGGGTGAACAGGGGGCGGGCAGCCCTAGAATTTCCCTGCGTTCACTTCCCTGACTCGTTCGGCTGGGATGCTGAGTGCGGACAAGAGGTAGTCCTTGAATTGGTCACTGTATGGCTGAGCAGCAATGGCTCGTTGCATGCAGAGCAGCCAGGCATCGCGCTCTTTGTACCCAATGGGAAACTGTTTATGGAATCCCGGAATGCTGATGGGCCCATAGTGTTGCGGAAATAGCTTGGGGCCTCCAAGCCAACCACTGAGGAAGTAGGTGAGTTTCTTGCGTGATTCGGTCAGATCCGCCGGGTGCATGCTTCTGATGGTTTTGGCTTCCGGCAAGGTATCCATGTTGACGTAAAATTCGTCCACCAAGTGAGTGATTCCCACAAGTTCCCCAGCTGCCTGATACGGAGTGTTTTGCGTGCTGCCGTCTTGTTCATCAACGGACATAGGTCTTCAGGGGGGATGATGCTACTGCTTGGCGTAGAAGGGGAGGGTCTGAATGGTAGCCGGATGTCTGCCTTCTTCAAATTCCACGGTCAGTTCCGTCCCCGGATTACTGAAGTCGCGTAGCGGAAATCCGAACGCAATGGTCTTGCTGAGCTGAGGGGAACGAACAGCACTGCTGATCCAGCCCACTTCACGGTCGCCGATATACAGTTTGGCTCCATGAGATGGAACAACTGAATCTTGAAGGACCAACCCAACCAGCTTGCGGCGCACGTTGCCGTACGTGTCCATGCGTGCTACGACTTCTTGTCCCGGATAGCATCCCTTGCTTAGGCTGAACGCTTTACCCTCAAGATTGGCTTCGGGTGGGACGACCTGTTCGTTCAAATCCGGCCCAGCCTTTGGGATGCCGGCTTCGA
>JANPKE010000305.1:0-2700 GCA_031425875.1 Nitrospirota bacterium | reverse complement strand
TCTGACGAGGTGAGCGAAGGTAGCGTGGTCAAAACGAGTGAGGCAGCCGGGTCGTCGGGTTTGAGCGGGGGAAACAGCATAGGCCGTTGTTCCTGGTTGAACTGAGTCTTTGCCGCCCAGGCGACTTTTTGGCGCACGTAGCCGGCGAGTTCTCCGAATGTGACGGTTCCATTGCGATTGGTGTCGGCCTCTCCTCGGAGTCCTTTCAAAAGGTAGTAGGTGAAGAGGCCATGGCGGTGCTGGTCGTCTTCCAGTCCCTTCATCAAGTCTTCGCCCCCAATCAGTCCGACCGTATGTCCTCCGCCGAGTTCCCAGCGGGGTGACGCGGTCTTCCCCTTGGTATCGCCGCGCAGTCTGGAGACCATGCCGTCGAATAGGAAGATGATCTGTTTGGCCTTGAGCCTGGCAAAGGCGGACTCAAGATCAGTGAGCGGGTAGAGTCGGGCCGAGTCCCCAGCATTCCCGTCATACAGGGTCAGCAAGATGTCGCCGGACGGCGTGACCATCGCCTGCCCAGAAAAATAGACGATCACGACGGCATTCTGGGCTGCATGTTGTGGGAGCCAGCCGTACAGTGCTTCGTGGATATCGGCGCGGAGCGCCTTCTGGTTGTGCAACAGCCGGACGTTGGACGGGGGCACACCGCCGAGCGACTGAAAATAGGCGGCGACGGTCTCCGCATCCGTCGCGGCGAAGCGGCGGGGTGTGAGCTTGGGATCGCGATAGGCGCCGACCCCGATCGAGACGAGGTAGGTCTGAGGCTGGTGAAAGCCCGGCGCCGGTGCGGGAATTTGGTTGACGTCGTCCTGGCCGGTCCCGGCTGGCTGAATGGTCAACGAGAGGGTTTGGGACGGCGCCGCGGCTCCTCCCGATTCGGCGACGGTGACATGGATCGCGGCCTGTTGTGCCTGCTTGGTCGGGGGGAGGGTCGCGATGAACTCGAGCGATTTCGTTTGGCCCGGTTGGAGCGGCGGAATCGGCAGTGTCGTGGCGGGGAATTGCTCGATGACAACCGGGGTTCCGGTGAGCGAAGCAGAGGCGTTCTCAATCACCCTGGTTCCCGCATTGATCATATCCACACGCACCCGTACATGCTCGCCTCCTTCAAGAACCAGATTACTGTTCTCGTCGAGGAGCATGGCTTTGAATCGAAGAGCCTGTGATGATGGCACCGGGGATGCGCCCACGCTTCCCACCGGTAGCGGACTCAACTCGGTCGATGAGGCGGTTTCCTGGCCAGTCACTGCTTGTCTGGCATTGAGAGAGACACGTGTCGCAAAATCGATGACGGTATCGCGGATGAAGGGGTCGATTAGATAGTTGCAGTTCTTGGAGAGCTGTTCAAGCCGCAGCCGTTCCTGGCGGGCAATTTTGATATCCGTTTGACGGAGCAACGCTCCCTTTCGATCGTGGATACGAGCGATGGCATTGAGGTGTAAGACGGCAGGGGCCCGATCGTACAAGGCCTCCTTATTAAGGTCGAACGATGAATCGACGAGATCAACGTGAATGACATAATCAGGTGTGGCGGTATCGCTGGTGCCGTCGTCAACCGTCGTGTTGAAGGTTCGCCGAAGACCTTCCCGTAGGGCTTCCTGGAGTCGATCGCCCAGCGGGATTTCCTGGAGCTGTCCGCAGGAATCGCTGTAGCGAATCGTCAGGTCTTTGATCGGTGGGGCAATGTCCAGCTTGGCGCTGGCGGGCAACGGGTCCCCCAGTGGGGGAAATTCCAGAGGTTTGACGCACGCGGCAAGGAGCAACGCGCATACGATCCACGCCCCCGTGACAAGCCTGGTATGATTGAATCGTTCTGTGGGAATCACCGCATGACCTATGGCGACCATTTCGCTACGGCCGTCAGCCACCGTACTGGAAACATCAGATGAAAGGCAACCGTCCGGCTGGTATGACTGGTATGAGCAGAATGGATGTCTTTGGGGCAGTGATGAAGGGCTTTGATTAGATTTCTCTCATAACAGACTTTGCTTTTAAAGGGACTTTTCCTCTTTGAAGCTCGTTGAAAAAGTAGTGTAAGATGAAGTGTTCAATGTACGGAGATACTTATTCCTAATAGCACTCTCGATGAGAGTCACATCCTGGAGGAATTCAGATATGGTCACGTGGACTCAACAAGCGACGAATATGCTTATCGGTGGTGGCTTGGCCGTGTGTGCTCTTGTCGGAAGTGGATGCGTCTCACCTGTCTCAGCTGCCGGAGTCCCTCCAGCATGGGCTCAGGGATTTTCGGAGATCGTGAAAAAGACCACCCCAGCCGTTGTAAATATCGCGGTGACGGGTGGAGGAGAAGGGAGCCGGAGACGCGGAGGAATGCCGCCTAATCCTTTCGGCACGCCTCCTCCTGGCGATGAGCCAGGAAGTGGAGAGTTGCCGACCCCGCCGCCAAGCCCGCATGGTCCACCCGCGCCGCATGGCCGCCCGGATCAGAGTGCGGGATCCGGAGTCATCTTTGATGCTAACGGGTTCATCGTGACCAATAATCACGTCGTTGAAGGAGCCACGCAGATTACGGTGACCCTCAGCGATCGGCGCGAGTTTTCGGCAAAGGTGGTGGGCACCGATCCAAAGACGGATTTGGCGGTCATCAAGATTGAAGCTAAGGATCTGCCGTCGCTGAAATGGGCGGAGTATGAAAAACTACAAGTCGGTGATCTGGTGCTGGCGGTGGGAAGTCCGTTTGGT
>JANPKE010000304.1:0-4455 GCA_031425875.1 Nitrospirota bacterium | reverse complement strand
TCGTATAGCTCAGTTGAGCCTCCACCGCCCTGCTGTTGGCCTCGGCCACTCGATACGCTCGGGTCGCATTCTCCATCTCTTGTTTTGACACCGCATCTTGGGCATACAGCTGATTCATCCGGTCGAGATGCGCTTGTGCATTCTCGACTTCCGCGTGAGCGCGGGCCAGGTCCGCCTGGAGATCTCTGCTGTCCAGCTGGATCAGGAGCTGACCCTTGGACACCTTTATCCCTTCTCGAACCAAGAGTCTGTCGATCGTTCCTTGGATACGACTGGAGAGGGTGGCCTGGAAGATCGCGGCGACCTGACCGGTCACTTCAACACGGATCGGCACCGAGGTAGATTTGGCCTCGACGACCGCAGCCTGAATGGGCTTCTGTGGAGCAGCCGACACCACCGTGGTGGTCGGCTCTTCTTTGAACCCACAACCAGCCAGCAGCAACAGTGGGACAAGTATCTGTTTCAGTGGGCCGAACCTTAGCTGGACGATGTTTTCCTCCGGACTCAGAGTCCACCCGTGGCTGCTCGAGCATGGTCCTCACACCGATCCTCAGGTCGAGCATTCGTACCCCTCTGATCTTCCCATGTCCCACGCCTGGCCCCCAACTGTCGAAGGAGACATTCTGCCGTCGCGAGCAGCTCTTCAAGACTACGATCCGGTTTCGCACCATAGTGCCCGCGATCGAAGATGGGGACTTGAAGGCTGACTTCTGCGCGAAACCGGCGCTCCGGGGAATACATAATTCGATGCATTGGGGGCTCAGGATACTGACAAGGCTTGAGCAGATCCAACGACTGAAAGAACACACGGCAGAGACGGCGCAAATCGCCTATCAATGCGTGAAGTTCCGAATCGTCGCCCGACGGGAGATGCTTGGGGTCTTGGAAAGCCGCATACAGGTTGAGCTGAAACCCAATTTGAACGATCCGATCCGTTCCATCTTTGACATAGAAGGGATCGTGATCGAAGCAGATCTTGCGCGTGGCAATCATGTCACGCAGATCCTGTTCGCTCGCAAACGCATCTGTCAGATTTAGTGGAATCGTCATCGTGTTTCACCACTTACGGAGCGGCCCAGCCACCTTCTCAGAATAGGGCAACTCAGAATAAAGCCACGATTATTCTTGGACGCCGAGCTTGCGCAACAGCGCCATCATCGGACACCAGCCGGTAAAGGCCGATTGGATGAGATTCAGTGCCACAAAAGCGGCGAAATAATTCCAGTAGGGGTGGACGGTCGCGCTCAGAATGACCGAGGCCAGCACAAGGATACCAGCAATCAATCGTAAACGTTCATTGAGTTTCATAGCGCCCTCCTTTCCTCTTGCCTATGTGAGGCAGGGGCGGAGCAAAGGATTCAGAGCGGAAAGTCCGTCAGGTTGGCCACTCTATTCCCGCTTGGTGATGCCTATTGCATCGAGAATCGCCTTCTCGAAATTTTGGCTCTACTCCTCTCTTCCTGGTCGTTCATCACTGACAGCTACTCGCTCGCTTTGAATCTGTACATGTCATGACAGGCCGTGCAGCGGGCCGTCATGCTCGACAACCGGTGCAAGATCTGTTGGGGCGTCTCGTTCTTCACGACCGCATCGGCCAAGGCATCCATGTCCTTGTGGATCGACATGCCCATTTGCTTAAACGGCAGCGGCAACTTGGCCATGATGGCCGGCTCTACATCCGCGGCCATGTGCATCCCGACGGCCCTGGCCGCTGTTTCCATCTGCTTCAGATCAGGCTTCGGCTCTCCTAGTTCCCTGACGACGCCGTCCACCGCTTTCAAGAGCTGCCGCATTTCCGCAAGGATGTGATCGCGTTCAGCGGCTGCCAGCAGAATTTCCGTGCGGCCGTCGCTTCCCTTCGCCGTCAAACCCTTAACAAAGAACCATCCCAGAACAGCGATGGTCATGATCCAGAGAACAAAGACCACCATGCACCATCGCGATTTCATGTCTGTTGTTACGCCTCCCTCTTCTTTGTCAGAGCTATACCCCTTATCTTTGTACACAAATGGGCCAGCTCTTCGACCAGTCAGTCCGTGTAGATTGCAAGGAGGGAACCGCGGGGTGGGTTGGGTCAAGAGCACCTAACATTCAGCCTTTGAAATTGACCAGTTCCACAGAACGACACCAGCAATGATCGAGAAGAGTGGCTCTTTGCGACAGGAGCCGCTGAACCTTTGTCCCAGAAGGCGACAGTCTAAGTTAGGTTTAATGCCCACCTAACCTTATTCTCATGGACACAGAGTACCCTAACGTTAGTTTGATCGCCCTCGTTTCGGTCCATGGTTTTCAGTCGGCAAACGGCTTTTTTCTTCAACTAATAAGTTTCTAGGGGGAGGGATAGATATGAGGAACAGAAGTATGGCTGTCATAGCCGGTATCGTGTTCAGTCTCATAGTGATCGGTCCGCTTCATGCTGCAGACCAACCGAAAGAGGCTCCTACTCGTAGTGACGAAACCAAGATGTCGGACGGCGTGATTGGTATCTCGCTCCACATTGGGGCTGAGCGTGTTGGGGATCCGGCGTCGTTATACGTCGGCAGAGTGTATCCTGAAGGGCCGGCCCATAAGGCCGGACTGAAGCACGGAGATGAGTTGGTGAGCGTCGACGGAGTAGCGGTTTCGGGAAGAACGTATGAGCAGGTGGTGAAGATGGTCCGAGGAGAAGCGGGGACCACCGTGAAGTTAGGAGTCAAGCGAGAGGGCAGTCCTCAAGAGGTTTCCGTTACACGGGTTGCCGGTACCAAGCTGACGAAGGGCCCGGCGGATCACGGCACTTACAAGGATAAGCCAGTACCTTAGACTACTTGAGTCCACATCTTCTCGGCGGCCTTATCGATCAATTCGAAGGCCGCCGAGGTTGAAGACTTCCACCCACCATGTGATCTGCTTTCACCGCGACGCATCAAAGACGACACCATCTCCGATCCGTTGACGATTCAAACCACCTGCCACTTGCCGGAGACCGGTAGCAAATCCACATGCATCAACCGCCAAAATATGGTCGCTCGCTCAGTCTTCTTTATGCTTAGGTCACGTTATGTTATCTTTCCAACTAATGAAGGCTGTATTCACGACCGCGGCCGGTGCGCTGTACCAGGAGGCAAGACCCACTGCCATAGGGCAGTCACAAGTAGGAGGGACGCGTTGATGAGGCAGACGCTAGGGGTGCTGGGTTTTGTCCTATGCTTGAACATGACCGCAAGCTCCATCGCGGCGCCGGCAACCGACGCTGGCGAGCAAGACTTTGCCAAAGGGGAGAAACTACTGAAGAACAAGCAATATGTGGAGGCGCGCACAGCGCTGGAAGTCGGCCTCACGAAGAACCCATCGAATGTGCAGGCACACTTCAACCTGGCTGAGGCCTGTCGTGGATTAGCAGCCTGGGACTGCGCTGAAGTACATTACGAGACCGCGTTACATCTGGATGCGAAATCCAGGATCACGGGGACGAGGGAACCACGGTTAAGCAAAATGAAGGTGTGGCACTCGCTGGAGGAAGTGACTGTATGGCGCTTGCTGGAGGAAGCAAAGGGTCTGCTTGCCAGTGGGCAGGCTCAGCCCGACAAGATGAAGCAGGCGGAGGAGGCCCTGGAGGGCGCTCATGAGCTGGGCCTCAATACTGAGCAACAGGCCGTCTATCAACAGTTACAAGCAAAATTCCCTGGGCGACGTTCGACCACCTCGCCGGATAGTCTCAAACCAGATGGGTCAGGAGGAGAAGCGTTCCCGACCAATCCCCGCGACGTACCAATGGCGCTGGTGTCGGCAGGGGAATTCACGATGGGGAGCACGCTGAAAGCTGACGAAAAGCCCGTGCATCGCATCTACCTTGACGCTTTCTCTATGGACAAGTACCACGTGACGGTGGGGCAGTATGCCAAGTATCTGGAGGCGACGGGCACGGAGGCGCCACCGGAGTGGGAGATCATGAACGAACCCCGCCATCAGAAACGTCCGGTCGTGAATGTCAGCTGGTCGGATGCAGCCACGTTCTGCAAATGGGCCGGCAAGCGTCTACCGACCGAAGCTGAGTGGGAAAAGGCGGCGCGGGGGACCGATGGCCGCCTCTATCCCTGGGGCAACGAGACCCCCACCAGGCTCCACGCGAATTTCGGCAAAAAGGAATGGTCTTCCCATATGGCCTTGGTTCCGGTAGGTATGTTCGAAATGGGCAAGAGCCCTTACGGTCTCTACGACATGGCCGGCAATGCCTGGGAATGGGTCAACGACTGGTATGACCATGACTACTACAAGAAGAGCCCGACGAAGAATCCTCAAGGTCCGACCACGGGTAAGTCTAAAGTCGTACGAGGTGGTAACTGGCTGTATGTTCAGGAGTTCCTGCGTTCTTCGTTCCGTTTCAATGCTGATCCGTCCGGTCGGCAGTTCGGCTACGGGTTTCGCTGCGCAAAGACACCATAACCCTTGCCGGCTTGATCTATGGCACATGAT
>JANPKE010000303.1:0-2327 GCA_031425875.1 Nitrospirota bacterium | reverse complement strand
AACCGGACTCCCGGTCTCTACCACGCATGCCTTGACCGGCTCACTCGTGGGGGCCAGCCTAATGGCGTTCGGAACCGAGGGCTTAATCTGGGATACGGTCTCGAAAAAGATCGCGCTTCCTTTGTTGCTGAGCCCCTTTCTTTCATTCTCCGTCTCATGCCTTGTTCACCCTCTTCTACGCTTGGTTGCGAATCGATGGGAAGGCCTCTGCGTCTGTGTCCTGCCAAGCCATCGCGCCCTCGTCACGATCGACGCACAGGGGTGCACCCGAACCTTGTTTCAAGCCGGAGGCCTCGGCGTACCAATCGCGTCGGTGCCCTCGCAATGCGACCGCGCAGGCCTGTCCGGCCCGACGCTCGGCCTCGACTCCATCCACTGGCTCTCAAGCGGGCTGACGTCTCTGGCCCAAGGCCTCAATGACGCTCCGAAGATTGCCGCTATGATGTTACTCGGAAGTCTCCAGGCTGGCTGGCCCAGTGCGGCTCTGCAACTGCTCGTGTTTGCCGGGGTGGCGACGGCCATGGGAATCGGCAGCTATTGGGGTGGGCGCCGCGTCACGGAAGTGCTTGCAGAACACGTGACGACGATGAATCATGTGGAAGGATTGTCCGCCAATCTCACGACCTCTTCTCTCGTGCTTCTCTCCGGATCGCTGGGCTTGCCGGTCTCGACTACACACCTCAGCAGCTCCGCAATCATCGGTATCGGTCTCTTGAAAGGATCGTCTGCCGTCCGCTGGACTACTGTGCGGGAAATGATTCTCGCATGGATAGTGACGCTCCCTGCCGCTGCGCTCCTCGCTTGTCTGGCCTATCTTGTCTTGACTAGGGTTATCTAGACCTTGTCTATGACGGCAACAGTCTGCTATGGTGCCGATCTGTCGTTCATTGTCATTGGATTTCCTACATTACTGATATGGTCTGGGACCCAAAAGATCCGTGGGGCAAAAAGCCTGACCCGCTTGAGGAAGCTTTCAAGCAGGCCCAGTCACAATTCAAGAACATCTTTCCTCCTGGTGGCCTGAAGAGCCTCCTCCCCTCGGGCGGAGCTTGGAATATCATCATCGCCGCTCTGGTGATCTTTCTCGTCTGGCAAAGTGTGTTTATCGTCTCGCCGGATGAAGAGGGTGTTGTGAAACGATTCGGGGTCCCGGTCCGGGCCGTAGAGCCGGGCCCGCACTTCAAGATTCCTCTGATTGAAACCGTCCTCCAGCCAAAAGTCGCCAAACTCTTTCGCGTAGAGGTCGGGTTCCGCACCAATCAGCAAGGCCGGCAACAGATGGTGCCTCAGGAAGCCTTGATGCTGACCGGGGATATGAACATTCTCGCCATCGAATTCATCGTCCAATATAAGATTAAAGAGGCCCGCGACTTCTTGTTCAACGTGGCAGACATCCATGAAACCATTGGTAAAGCGGCCGAAGCCTCCATGCGTGAAGTCGTCGGGAAGAGTAAGATCGACGAAGCTCTGACCACCGGAAAAGCCGTGATTCAGCAGGACACCTTGACGTTGCTGCAGACGATTCTCGATCAGTACCATGCTGGCGTACAAATTGCCGCCGTGCAACTCCAAGACGTCGATCCTCCGGAAGCAGTCGCTGCCGCGTTCAAAGATGTCACGAACGCCAAGGAAGATAGAGAAAAGCTCATCAACCAAGCCCAGAGTTACCGGAACGATATCATTCCGAGGGCCAAGGGTGAAGCAGCTGAGTTGGTCAACCGGGCGAGGGGATTTGCGCAAGCCCGGCTCAATCGTGCCCAAGGAGAAGCGAATCGATTCTTGGCCACCTTGAAGGAGTATAACCAAGCGAAGGACGTCATCAGTAAGCGGATTTATATCGAAACCATGGAAGAAATCCTACCATATACGGAGAAGATCATCATCGATGGAAAAGGCGGAGAGCGCCTATTACCGTATCTTCCGCTGGACCGCCTCTCCAAATCCGGACCATCAGCCCACGCCAAACCGTCCCCACAACTTGAGGGCGAGGAACCCAGGCCAGACCTATCGTCAACCCTCAAGCCGAGGAACACCAGGCCATGACCAAGCAAGGACTGGTGATTGCACTCCTCGCCGTGATGATCGCATTGTTTGTACTCGGGGCTTCTCCACTCTTTGTCGTAGACGTGATCCAGACGGCAATTGTCGTGCAACTTGGGAAACCCGTTCGCAACATCACCGAGCCTGGACTGTACGTGAAAATGCCGTTCGTCCAGGAGGTCACCTACTTCGAGAAACGCTTGCTGGATTACGATTCAAATGCGCAGGATGTCATTACCTCAGACAAGAAGACCCTGTTGCTCGACAACTTTGCGAAATGGCGCATT
>JANPKE010000302.1:0-2087 GCA_031425875.1 Nitrospirota bacterium | reverse complement strand
CTTCGTGCTGGGGCTGGAGGCGGCAGGGGGCAGGTGTTATTAGAGTGTTAGCGAGAGCGATAGAACGGACTGAAATGAAGTGAAATGGTACGAAGTCAAACTACAACGAGATTGGCTCTGTGATTGAAGGTAGGAGGGATTGCCAAAATACAAAATCTTCAATGACTTGAGCAATCCCTTGATCAGCTAGAAGGCTGGTGCTCTATCCGAGTGAGCTACGGGTGCAGAGAGTAAAAACAAAGAGTTAGAAAGCTTTTATCAGCCGCAAACATTCAACGTGGCATTTTGTGCCATTTTATGGGTCATCTGGTCAACTACCTCACGCCCCCTTAGAATTTAAAATTGCTTTTAGCCCAGCAATTTCTTCAGCAGTCTTAGCCTTCGCCAATCGAATATGTTCCTTAGCCGCCTGAATCAGCTCATCCCGCGTCGCATCTTTTCCAGCGGTAGATCGAGGGTCAACTCCTCGTTTAAAGCTGAAATTGCATTGCTTGCAAGCAAGGGCTAAATTGTCAAAGTTGGTCAAGGTGTTCTGAATCGATAACGGAACAATGTGGTCAATCTGAATTAGCTTGTAGTTCTCAGGAGAGGCTAAGAAGTCGAGGTCGCAGTACTCGCAATGGAAGTTTGCTCTCAAACCTAGGCGGGCCGACTCTGCAGTCCATTTGGTTTCCTTGCTGAGTTGTTCAATAAGCGACTCGTCCTGTTTCTTCATTGGCTTCCCCCTGTACTACAGATTGAATTGCTTCATTATTCCCCGATCTTACGGGTAAGGAAGTAAGACCATCAAGCGACTCTAGAGCAGTACGCAAGTGCATCGGGCTCACCCAGTCTGGAGCTCGTGGACTTGATCGATGAGCCGTTGGAGTTTGATTACGGCATGGCTGCGCTGGTCAGAAGTCATACGCTGGTCTATGGCGAGGGCCATGGTTTTGGCATTCTCGCGCAGATGATGGATGGCGTTTTGATAGGATTGAGGGGCAGTTTTATCATGATACACGAACATGGAACGGAGCTCCCCGGCGATCTGTTCGGGAGTCCGGGACTTATGGAGAAAAGTCACGAGTTCCTGTCGGCGTTGCTGCTGATAGGCAACCCACATGGGTTCCACGTCAGGGAGCGTGAAACTCCACTCGCGGATCTGTGCTTGCTGTTCTTTGGTCAGTCGCCCCAGCCAGTCTTTAACAAAATCTAGAGTGGTCTTAGCCCGTTCCTTCAGGCGCTCCGGCCCTGGCGTCTGGAGCAGACGCGCGGCTTTGGCACTATCCTTCTGCATGGCCGATTCAAGCGTACGCACTTGCCGGGCATCGACTGAGGCAAGAAAGATACTGCTGTCGGCCACGACCCGCTCGAAGAGATCGGTGCGAAGCCGGTCGTAAGTGGCATACGCCCAGTCGATATCCGGACCGGTGAGCCCCCGCTCGACCCGCTGACGGATTCCGTGGAGGAAAGTTTCATACTGCGGGAGAGCCTCATGGCGATGTCGGTCGAGTAATGGCGCGAGGCGCTGTGTCAGGTCCTGACGCTGATCACGGGTGAGGTCGAAGTAATGGTCCGCTTTCCAAAGGATGAGTCGGTCGGCATACCGATAGGCGGTAGTCGTGAACGAGCAGCCCGTGAAGGCCACCAATAGCACGACGAGACACCACCTCCAGCAGCCGCGCCGTCGGTCCTCATTTCCATTTTCCGGAGTCCGATGAATCATCGTTGATGCACGACCGTTCCTTGAAGAATATGCTCGATTGAACCATTGCGCATCGTTGGCGACTTAGCCCACTGTTCTGCTGCCAAGACTAACGCGGGTTCTACCAGGACCAGGTGAACGAGAGCTACCAGATGATTACGTTCAAACGGTTATGTCCGAAACGGGAGTGATTCGGATCGCTTCGGATCATGACGGCTCATACGGCAAGTTCGTTGACGTGAGGAACTTATTTGGACGATGACGCGAATTGAAAAATCGGTAGCGGAAACACCACGTCCACGAGCGGCAGATCAATCGGTCCGGGTTGCTGCCTGCAGCGGCGGCGAACAGGCGAGGATAGCTCGCCCCGCTGCTGCTCTATGCGTGGCTCTCCTATCTTCTC
>JANPKE010000301.1:0-2081 GCA_031425875.1 Nitrospirota bacterium | reverse complement strand
AGGCTCCCATCAAGTGGCTTCAATCGGTTGAAGCACCAGAGCTGGCCTTTGTCATTCTGGATCCGATCACGTTTCATTCCGACTATCATGTTGAGGTATCCGCTGATGCGTTGGTAGAGATCAAGGCGCAAGTGGGAGAGGAGTTAGCCATTGCGGTGATCTTGACCATTCCTTCAGATGATCCGGGTCGGATCACTGCGAATCTGCGAGGTCCGCTACTCATCAGTCACAAAACCAAACTGGGCAAGCAGCTGGTCCTTTCCGAGGAGTTTCCTACCAGACATCCATTGTTTCCCGTCTTCGGATCCCCATCGCCAGAACCAGCGTCGGCTTCTCCCTCTGTTGAATGTAAAGTCTAGCTGATACCTGTTGCGACTGTTGTGTTGCTCTAGTGGTTCACTAACCTCCAGAAAGCGATCGTCCAACCTGAGGTAGTCGCCTGCCGAAGACTGGAGTGCCTCCCTCAAAGAAAACAGGTCCGCCGTTTCGCTGGGTCTGTGGCGAGCGGGGTGCGTTGTCTCGAAAACATATACCTGCTATGAACAGGTCGGTGATCGGTGGGCCAGCTCTCGATCAGATAGTGAGGGGCGCCATGCCGCGGTTTCGATCAGGCAGCTGCCTGAGTGATCGGCTGATATCCCTGCCGGTAGGATTCAAGGACACGGACGAGTCGTGCGACTTCGAGTTCGAGCTGCGCATAGACGGGAGGGGCGTCGTGGAGCGCGTTGAGGCGGCCAACGGCTTCGAGACGACCGGCGGTGAGTGCGACTTCGGAGGCGCAAAGGTTTCCGGCGGTGCCTTTGAAAGTGTGTGCCATCCGCTCGACTGTGACCGAGTCGGCATCGGCTAGCGCCGTTCTGATGTCGGCCAGCATGGTCCGGTAGCGATCAAGAAACAGGCAGACAAGTTGAGCGAATAATTCGCTGTCGCCGCCGATGTTCTGGTACATTTTTGCAGGATCAAAGATTCCTCTGGTTGGGTCGGCCGTGGTGGGAATTAGTTTATGCTTGCCGGTCACCACTGCATCCGGTGGCGTGGATATCCAACGAGCGAGGGTGTTCCGTAGTTCGTCTAGTTTGATCGGTTTGGCGAGATAATCATCCATTCCAATTGCCAAACAGCGCTCGCGATCACCCTGCATTGCATTGGCGGTGACCGCAATGATCGGAATATGCGGAGTCGATTGTAGTGACGTGTCTGAACGGTTTGGGCTTCCAGCGGGCGAGTCATGCAATGCCACCGTCGCTTCACCATTCCGAATGCGTTGGGTTGTCTCAAATCCATCCATAATGGGCATCTGACAATCCATCAGGATGGCGGCATAGGCTCCCTTGGCGAGCGCAGTCAGTGCTTCTTGACCATTTTCGACAACGTCTGGCTGGTAGCCCAGTTTTTCCATCATCCGTACGGCGAGCTTTTGATTGACGATGTTGTCTTCCACGATCAAAATGCGCCGATGCTGGACATTCTCTGCGACCGTATGCCGAGTGACGAGTTGAGGCACGGCCGAGAGGGTTTGAGCCGTTTGTGGCTCTTGGCTCTTGGGCAGACCGAGAACGGTCCGTAGGCAGTCGCGTAATTCATCATGGCGGACGGGTTTCGGCAGGTAGCCCATCGCGCCCGCCTGGCGGGCCTGTTCCGCATGGCCACGCTGTAGCATCGAGGTCATCACGACGAGGCGAATGCCGGATCCAGCCGGGTGACCTTTCAGCTCTCGTGCAAGTTGCAACCCGTCCTTTCCAGGCATGATGACGTCCAAGATCGCGAGATCGTACGGAACTCCCCGCTGCGTTGCCTCCGCGATGCGATGCAAAGCCGATTCGGCATCGTCTGCAAGGTCGTCCACCATTCCCCAACCGGATACCAGATGGTGGAGGATCAAGCGATTCGACTCGTTGTCATCAACGATCAAGACACGCTTTCCGGTGAGATCTCCGGTCGGAAGAATTGCGCGTGGAGAATCGACCTGTTTCTGGAGGCGTGCGGTGCACCAGAAGGTGCTACCCTGTCCCTCAATGCTGCGTACTCCGATCTGTCCACCCATTAATTCCACGAGTTGCTTGGAGATGGACAGGCCAATG
>JANPKE010000300.1:0-3309 GCA_031425875.1 Nitrospirota bacterium | reverse complement strand
ATTCCGGCCTTTAATATGGAAGGGATTCAGCTGGATCTGCAAAAACGGACTATCGATGTCGCGAAGGTGCAGTCAGCCGATGCCCGGTTCGAGGCCTGGATGGATCCGGGTGGGGCAATGAATTATCAGACGCTCTTTACGCCGATCGGTGGAAATGAGGCGACCCCAACACCCACGACGGCCAAGGCCAAGCCTGAGAAAGCACCAAAGCCTTGGACCATTGCTGTTGACGAAATTTCCCTGCGGAACTATCGGGGCGCGGTCGAGGATCGGACGCTCTCGAGACCCGCTCATGCTGAGGTGTCGGCGATGAACCTCACGGTGAAAGATGTGCAGATTCCCTTCAAAAAGCCGTTGCCGGTGGACCTCTCACTGAAACTGAATGGGACGGGAACGATTGGTGTGCAGGGAAAAGTCACGGTCCAGCCATTGACCGTTGATGCCGCTGTCAAGTTGGAGCACATTGATATTCGGCCATTTCAGCCATATCTCGATCGTTTTCTCAATGCCGACGTGCAGGATGGAGCCATCGATCTGAAGGGGACCCTGCACTTTGCCAAAGAACACCAGAATGAGCCCCTGCTTCGGTTCCAGGGTGATTTCGCGGTCAATCAGTTGGTCGTTGTCGATCGCAAAGAGTTTGACAATGTCGTGACCTGGAAGAGGTTGGCGGTGAACCGCGTAGCGTTGGATGTGGAGCCGACCGCTGTGAAAATCGCCGAAGTGGTCTGGCAAGAACCGTCTATGCAGATGGTGGTGGAAGCCGACGGCCAACTCAATGTGTCTAGACTGGCAGCCTCGCCTCCACCCCGAGATCGGCCGGCTGCCAAAGAACCTGAAGGTGAGAAGTCGCCAGCTAAAGCGGCGGAGTCCGTGCCTGTGACGATCGACCAGGTCAAGTTGGTCAGGCTGGCCGCAAGATTTGAAGACCGGTCCATCGAGCCGAACGTGAAGACCAGCTTGACGGAGTTTGGAGGAACCATCAAAGGCTTATCGTCCAAGCAACTAAAGAAAGCCGATGTCAATCTGACTGGCAGGATCGGTCGGGCGGCGCGACTTACAATCGTTGGAAAGATAAATCCACTGAGCGAGGACGCCTTCACCGACTTGGTCATTACACTGGGCGGAATGGACCTGACGCCGGTTGGCTCGTACAGCGGAAAATATGCCGGCTATGGATTGTCGAAGGGGAAATTGTCGCTCGATTTGAAGTACAAGGTGTCGCAAAAGGTATTGGAAGCAGAAAATCTCGTGCATGTCGATCAACTGACATTTGGCGACAAGACAAACAGTCCAGATGCCACGTCAATGCCGGTGCCGCTTATCGTCGGATTGCTGAAGGATCGCAAAGGGGTCATTGAGATCGACATGCCGATCCGGGGCAATCTGAACGATCCGGATTTCAAGTATGGCAAGGTAGTGATTTCGACGTTGCTCAATCTGCTCGGAAAGGTCGTCGCGTCGCCATTTGCGCTGATGGGGAAGCTCGTGCCCGGCGGTGGGAGCGAGGAAGATCTTCAATTTATCGAATTTCAACCCGGGAGCGCCTTGCTGGCTGATGCGGAACTGACAAAGCTTGAGGCATTGGAGAAGGCGTTGGATGAGCGGGCAGGACTCCGACTCGATATCACGGGAACGACCGATGCGATGCGTGATGTGGCGGTGCTTCAAACGATGAAACTTCGAGAGCAGCTGTTCGCGTTGAATGGTGGGAGGAAGCCAGGTCAGGAAGAACTGTCGCCAAAAGAGGAGCAACGGCTGGTGGAAAAACTGTATGCAAAACTGCCTGCGCCTGATCCCTCAGTCACACCGGCAGAACCCGCTCAGCCGACCGTAGACGACATGAAGCGGAAACTTGCGGCGGCCATCCAAATTTCTCCGAGCGAATTAGAGGCGCTGGCCCATCAGCGCGCCGAGGCGATCCGCCATCATCTCTTGGAGGGGGGAAAGCTCACAGAGGAACGAGTCACTCTTCTCGATACGGGTTCGGCTGAGTCTGGTCATGAAAAGGTGCGGACTCAGCTATCCCTGTCTGCCGGCTTATGAGGGTGTCATGGCAGTAGCGCCAAGCATGAGGATTCGAACACACCGGCTGTTTCTTTGCTCAACTGCCGATGACGATCGATGTGGTGGGCTCTGAAATGAGTCAGCCGCTGCCGAGGCTTGAACCGTCTGTTATTTTATCCCGTACCGCATGCGTGTCCCATGTAAGAGGGAGAGTTCAATCTCCGACGCAGTGAGTTCTCGGGGGAAGAGGACGCCTGAGATCTTACAAGCGTTGATGCTGGCCCCATCCATATTAGCTTTACTCAAATCGATCCCACGCAAGTCGGATTGCCGAAAATAGCAGTCGCTAAAATCCAGCCCGTCGGCATCTAGGCCTCGAAGGTCAAGACCGCGCAGATCGCAGCCTCGAAGATCGCATTTGTCCCCGGCCGCCTTCTTGACGTTGAACTCCTTGATACAGCCTTCGCGCAGCATCCCGTACATTGGGTCTTTTGAAATGTGCAGCTTGATTCGTGCTGGATCTGCTGTGTCCATGGCATGCTCCATTCGGAAGGTGTTCAGGTCCTCTATCGGTCAACCAGGTTCAAAGCTTGAGCACCCCCTTGCACTCATCCTTTGTGAACCAGTATGGTGTAAATCAGAGAGGTCGTACTGAATTACTGGATATTGTGCGAGATCAAGGAGGGATATCATGGCAATACGGCTGGGCGATGACGCCCCGAATTTTACAGCAGAGACGACAGAGGGCACGATCAATTTTCACGAATGGCTGGGCGGCGGGTGGGGGATTCTGTTTTCTCACCCCAAGGACTACACTCCGGTGTGTACGACGGAACTGGGGACTGTGGCCAAAATTACGCCGGAGTTCAAAAAGCGTGGCGTAAAAGTGATTGCGGTTAGCGTGGATCCGATGGATTCCCACAAAGGTTGGATCAACGATATCAACGAAACGCAAAAGACGACGATGAATTACCCCATCATCGCCGATCCGGATAAGAAGGTCGCAACGCTGTACGATATGATCCATCCCAATGCCATCGACAATATGACGGTGCGATCAGTCTTTATTGTCGGTCCGGACAAAAAGGTCAAACTCACCTTGACGTATCCCGCTTCCTGCGGCCGGAACTTCGATGAGTTGTTGAGAGTAATCGACTCGCTTCAACTGACCTCGAAATACAAGGTCGCTACTCCGGCGAACTGGAAAGATGGTGAAGATTGCATCATTACGCCCGCAGTGGGTGATGCGGAAGCGCAACAACTGTTTCCTAAAGGCTTCACGACTGTGAAGCCGTATCTCCG
>JANPKE010000299.1:0-3660 GCA_031425875.1 Nitrospirota bacterium | reverse complement strand
TTGGAGGGCGGCCACGACGCCGATATCGAAAAGGTAATATTTCGAGGACGCCAATGGTTTGCGCTGTCTGGTTTCACGCCAGGCCGGCAGTTCGTGGAGGATGAGCGTGTCTTTTAGGATCTCAAAGTACTCGTAGACGGTGGTACGTGGAACTTGGGCGTCGGTGGCTACATTGGTGAAATTGACGATGGTGGCATTGCAGTAGGCCGCCACCTTCAGGAAGCGACTGAAGGCCGAAATATTTCTCGTAGCACCCTCCGCCACGATTTCCTGCTGCAGATAGGAACCGGTGTAGGCGTCAAGATCAGCGCGGGGGTCGTCTGAGAAATAGACGGAAGGCAACCCTCCACAGGTAATAAACTTATTGAGGTCGAAGTGTTTTCCCAATTCTTTCTGAGTGAGGGGGTGCAGATATTTCGTTCTCGCCCGGCCCCCCAAGAGATTGACCCCGCCCTGCCGAAGCTTGCGGGCGCTTGAACCCGTGAGCAGAAAGCGAATCCCTCGTTGCTCAATGAGCCGGTGTACTTCATTCAACAGTCCCGGGAGCCGTTGAATTTCGTCGATAACCACCAGCCGATCCTTGGGAGTGAGTTCTTCCGCCAATTGCTGTGGGCGTTGACTGAGTGTCAGATAGACGGATGTATCCAGGAGGTCGTAGACGCGGGCACTATGGAAGGTCTGGGCGATCAGGAAGCTCTTCCCGGTTTGGCGAGGTCCCAAGAGGAAGTGAGACTTCTTCTCCACGAGGCCCGCTAAATACAGCGATCGAGTGATAGCCGGTGTCGAACTCATAGGGTATGGTAACAAGTGACGACTCTGTCGTCAAATGGCATGCCAAATGACGACTCAGGCGACACCTCTCTGTGCATAAGAGTGAGTACCACACTCACTGAGCGGCAACTGAGGGCAGGTTTTGCTTTCTCGCGCGACCTGCTTGTAGCGTGCTTGCCAATCGGAGCACCGGTTGCGACGACTTTTAGAAACGATGGTTCTTCTGAGAGTGCTCACGCTTGCGGCTGGATCAGCCGCTCGTTTGACTCACGAAGAACCCGTTTATATACTTAAGATCCTCAACCGGAGACGATCGAGATGAAAATAGCCATAGGCTTGCTTGTCCTAGTGGTCCTCCTTGTAGGAGTTGCCCTCTCCCTTCCCTTCTTGATCGACCTCAATAAATATCAGAACCAATACAAACCGCTCATCGAAGATGCTCTCAATCGTAAGGTCCAGCTGCAAGACATTCGATTGACCATCTGGCCAAGAATCGGTGCGCGCGTGGCGGGTTTCTCGGTCCTGGACGATCCGGCCTTTGGGACCGGTCCCGTTGCATCTCTATCGTCGTTGGAAGTGGGTGTGAAGTTGATGCCGTTGCTGAGCAGCAAAGTCGAAGTGGAGGAAATCACGCTTCGCCAGCCGGTCATTACGGTGATCAAGAACCAGAAGGGAGTGCTGAACATTTCAACTATCGGCCGCAAAGGTGTGTCGGTGCCGGAAAAGCCTTCGCGCGCCCCGATTCCTTCAACGGAGGGGCCGCTCAAGATTCTGGCGCTGCTGGCCGTGGACCGTGTGTCGATCGAGGGTGGGAAATTGACCTACCGTGACCTATCTGCCGGCAAGCCGACGGAATATGTATTACAAGATTTGGAGGTGCTCCTGCAATCAGTGCGGCTTGGGCAGACGCCAAGTGTGCATGTCGGCTCACTGGTGCAACCATTCAATCTGCCGGTGAAACTCTATGGAACCTTTGGTCCACTGCGAGAGACGATGGACATTGATGCGATCAATTTCCAGCTAGGCTTGGGAAAGACGGACTTTGCCATTACAGGAAAGGCCGCTGGGAATGATGCTACGGTCAATATCAGCTCGCCGGTGATCAATACCGCGAACTTACCGGTTGCACTTCCTCTGAAAAAACCAGTTGAGATCAAGAATCTCCAGATGACGGCAGAGGTCATGGGGCAAGAGGCCAAGCTGAAATCCCTGTCGTTCCGCCTGTTCGACGGTGAGGTAAAGGGGCAGGGCAAACTGATCGCTGGATCAGACATGCCTCCATTCAAGGGGGCTGTGACGATTCAAGGATTGCAGCTCGGCCCAGCGCTCAATGCCGTCGC
The DNA here is from genome assembly GCA_031425875.1 of Nitrospirota bacterium. Taxonomy (GTDB): domain Bacteria; phylum Nitrospirota; class Nitrospiria; order Nitrospirales; family Nitrospiraceae; genus Nitrospira_D. The sequence continues at coordinate 1,549 of JANPKE010000299.1, read as the reverse complement.
AGAGACGCCGATCTCGATCAGTGGGACGGCCGGTGCGGATCTGTCGGTGCAAGGGCGTGGGTTCTCGATGCCGGATCTGACCAAAGCGTTAGAGGGAACCGGCCACCTGGCCGTGAAAGATGGAAAGATCGAAGGGGTGAATCTTCTCCAGGAAGTGGTCTCGGCCCTCAACGTGGCCGGCATTTCCCTGGGCGAGGCAAAGGCCACGGCCTTTTCGACGATCCAGACGGATCTTGCCATTAAGCAAGGGACGATCAACGTGCAGCGGCTCTTGATGGATAGCCATGATTTTCAGGCTACCGGCGGGGGCACGATCGGGTTTGATCAGCGACTAAATCTTGCCGTGAATCTCAACCTATCCCAAGAGGTGAGCCAAAAGATTGCGGCCGCATCGCCCGTCGTCAAAATCGCCTTGAAAGACGGCCGATTGAGTCTTCCGCTCACGATTGCCGGAACGGCTCAAGCTCCCTCGTACGGAGTTGATATCAAGGGCCTCACCGGGAAAGTGCAGGAGCAGGTCAAGAAGAAGGTCGAAGACGCTGTTGGTGGACTGCTGAAAGGGACGACAAAGCCCGAGGACCTCCAGAAAGAGGGGAAAGAGCTGCTCAAAGGGTTGTTTGGTCGATAGGAAATATCTTCATGAATATTCTGGATACGCTCACTCAATATGCCGTGCAGTACGGGTTGCAGGCGGCGGTCGCGCTCGGCATCCTCATCGGCGGAATGATGGCGTCTCGTGGGGCCGCCAATTTTGCCCAACAGGCGCTCGAAAAACAAACCCTTGAGCCACCAGTGCGCCTGCTCCTGGTGCGTATCGTGAAAATCATCGTCATACTGTTTACGGCGATGATCGCGCTTCAAACACTGGGCGTGCCCATCGCTCCGCTGCTCGCCGGTGTCGGAGTCGCCGGTGTCGGTATTGGGTTGGCCTTGCAGGGTGTCTTGAGCAACGTGATGGCGGGGCTGTCGATTATCTTCAGCAAACCCTACAAGGTCGCGAACATATCTCGCTGCTTGGAGTTCACGGTGACGTAATGGTCATTGACATTTTTACCACGACGCTGCTGCACGCTGACCATTCACGCGTCCTCATTCCCAATCGAAAAATTGTCGGGGAAATACTGCATAACTTTGGTGTCATCCGTCAGCTGCATCTGACGGTTCCCCTCTCACACCGCGTCAAAATCGATGACGCGCTGGCGCATGTGAAAGATATCCTTCAACAGCACCCGCTGGTCTTGAAATACCCTGCTCCTTCCGTAGGAGTGTCGTCTCTGGGAGAGTCGTCAATCGCTCTAGCCGTGGAGCCGTGGGCGGCTGTGACCAACTACAACGTGGTTCAGGGGGAGTTGAACAAGTTGATTCTCGAACGATTCCGGACACATGGTATTGAGTTGCCCTCTTCTCGTCACGACGTTCATGTGTTGAACGGATAGACAGTGCTCAGCTACGTCCATTTCCCGCCAGTCAGGTCAGACAGATCTAAACATGTTCAGAGAAGGGCACTAGGAATACCCTCTAGTTTTTACTAGCGCCGATATGGTTTATT
>JANPKE010000298.1:0-4495 GCA_031425875.1 Nitrospirota bacterium | reverse complement strand
TACCGCTGCCGGGGACGGTCGTGGTCGCTGTCGGAGATCTGGTCCGTTCCGATCACATGGTGGCGCGGGCGGAGTTACCGGGCAAAGTATTCCCGGTCAATCTCGCCAATCAGCTCAGCGTGGCTCCGGGTGAGATCAAAGACTATCTCATCATGAACGAAGGCGATGTGATCAGAAAGGACGAAATCCTCGCTGAGAACAAGCCGTTGATCAAGTGGTTTAAGACGGAGATTCGTTCGCCGGTCGCAGGGACGATCGAATCGGTGTCGAGCGTCACGGGACAAGTCCTCTTGCGCGAACCTCCACGGGTGCTTCAGCTGCTCGCCTATGTGAACGGAACCATCATCGAAACGATTCCGCAGCAGGGTGTCGTGGTCGAAACAACGTGCAGCCTTGTCCAGGGGATCTTCGGCATCGGTGGAGAAACATCAGGGGAGATTGTCATGGCGATGAAGTCGCCTGATGAAGCGTTGACACCGGGTCACTTCAATTCCGCCATGAAGGGCAAAGTCGTGGTCGGGGGATCGTTCCTTTCAGCCGAGGCGATGAAGCAGGCCAAGGCGGTAGGTGCTGCCGGTTTGGTTGTCGGCGGGATTCATGATGAAGATTTGCGCGCCTTGCTAGGCTATGACCTCGGTGTGGCCATTACTGGAACAGAACAGGTGGGGTTTACGCTGATCCTGACCGAGGGGTTCGGGACAATTCCGATGGCGGCCAAGACCTTCAAGCTACTTTCCTCCCATGTCGGCCAGAAGGCGTCGATTTCCGGTGCCACCCAGATCAGGGCCGGTGTGATTCGTCCTGAGATCATTATTCCGCAGGAACACACCAGCACGAAGGGGGCAGCTCAGTCACAACGCGAGGGCATTCGTCTCGGCGATCCGGTCCGGATCATCCGCGATCCGATGTTCGGGCGTATCGGTGAAGTATCGGCGCTTCCATCAGGGCTCACCAAGATTCCCACAGAGAGTGAGGTGCGGGTCTTGGAAGTGAAATTTGCCGATGGACAGAAAGCCGTCATCCCACGGACGAACATCGAGGTCATCGAAGGGCCATGAGCGACGTGAATTGTCAGGCATCAATCGGCCAACGGAGCGTATGTGTGGTTGTCCGGACTCTGCTGGTGTCTGGTTGGCTCTGTTCCTCTGCCTTGGGACAGACATCGATCAGCGCTCCCCAAGACGTGCGGGTCTTTGATACGCCGAGTGATGGTGGAGGCAGCCTCACCGTGCAGTGGCCTCCTTCGTCATGGGATGGCCCAGATGTACGGTATCAAGTCTTGGCCGGTGATGCGGCTGCGACTGATCCGGCAGCACTGACGATTATCGCGGAGTTCCCAGCGAACACAAAATACGTCAAAGACGCAAAAACAGCCTGGTGGACCAGGACGGTTGACAAGACGTGGCATCAAGTCCTCATTAGAAGCGCGAAGGGATTCGAGGTCAAGCATGGGACATCCTATGCCGTTGCGGTGGCAGCCGTTCAAGGCGACCAGCGAATCTTCAGCCCGGTCTTGGTGGCCGGTCCTTCGCCGGACTGGTTCAATTGGAATCAGCTCAATAATCTCATCATCGCGTTGTCGTTCGGAGGGCTGGTCTTCTACTCGATCAATTATGCGAAGCGACACGAGATCTTCCTCCGGCGGATTCCAGGTCTTGATGCGGTTGATGAGGCGATCGGACGCGCGACGGAGCTGGGCAAGCCGATCCTCTATCTGACCGGCGCGCATGATCTGCATGATCCCTCAACGATCGCCGCCGCAGTCATTTTAGGGAAAGTTGCCAAACGGGCCGCGCTCTACGAAACGGAACTGCTGGTGCCGCACCGCGAACCGATCACGATGGCGGTCTGCCAGGAGATTACCAAGCAGGCCTATTTGGAAGCGGGCAAGCCTGATCTTTTCAAGGAAGACGCCAATTTCTTTATCACGGCAGACCAATTCAGCTACACCGCGGCAGTGGACGGCATCATGTTGCGGAAGAAGCCGGCCGCTAACTTTTTCATGGGCGCGTACTTCGCCGAATCGTTGTTGTTGACGGAGACCGGCGCGAGTACCGGTGCCATTCAGATCGCCGGCACCGACTCGGACCACCAGCTTCCGTTCTTTGTGACGACCTGCGACTATACCTTGATCGGCGAGGAGCTCTACGCTGCCAGCGCGTATCTCTCCAAAGAACCGGTGCAGATCGGGACCCTCCGTGGTCAGGATATTGGGAAGGCGGTTGTTCTGAGTGCGATCGGTATTGGCATCGTATTGGCGACGCTGGGAACCGTCACCGGCGCGCAATGGCCTCAGCTGTTTCTCGATCTTTTTAGGGATTTAAAATGATCTTTCTCCGCCGACAGCTACCCCTCTTGATTACCATGGTCACCGGCCTTTTGTTTGCCGCCCAGTATTACGTCCCGCATCCTGCTTCGGAACAGATGCTCACCTCCGCGACGAAGTGGCTACAGATTGTCGGTGGGTTTGCCTTGATCCTGGGAGTGACCAGCCTGTTCCATCAGCATGCGGTGAAGATCAGACGCCAAGAAGCAGGCTGGGGATACAGTCTCGTGCTGTACGTCGGGATGCTCGGCACCATCGCAGTTGGGCTTTGGACTAATGGAAAGGAGAGTGTCGAAGGGACCATGACGGCCTTCGGCTGGGTCTATAACTACATGATGGTGCCGCTACAAGGGACGATGTTTGCCATCCTGGCCTTCTTCATTGCATCGGCTGCCTATCGCTCGTTCAGGGCTAAGAGTCGTGAAGCGGCCGTGCTGTTAGTGGCAGCTGTGATTGTCATGATGGGACGGGTGCCGCTGGGTGAGTATTTGATTCCCCTGAGCGGCGATGTGTCGTCGTGGATTTTGAATGTGCTGAACTCATCTGTGCGTCGGGCCATTCTGATCGGGGTCAGTCTCGGAGCCGTGGCCCTGTCCTTCAAGATCATCTTTGGCGTCGAGCGGTCGTATCTCGGGGGCAGTAAGGAGTAGTGACGGCGGTGAGCGGAAGATGTGGATGGCGGGTATGACCTTCTCGGAACAAATGCTCAAGATTGACCGGCGGATCATTTTCTTGATGATCGGTCTCTGCACACTCTTGCCGTTGCTCTATCCGGTTGGCTTGCCGATCAAGATTTCATCGGAGGTGCGCGGCGTGTACGATCACATTGAATCGTTGCCCGAGCAGTCGGTGTTTTTGCTGTCGATCGATTTCGACCCGGCATCCAAACCGGAACTGTACCCACAAGCGATTGCCCTTCTGCGTCATGCCTTCAGGAAGAACCTTCGTATAATCACGATGACTCTCTGGGTGTCGGGCACCGGCATGGCGGATCAATTAGTGACACAAGTGGCCAAAGAGATGGGGAAGGAATACGGAACAGACTACGCCTTTCTCGGATGGAGTCCCGGTGGGCAGGCCGTGATTATCAACATGGGGCAGGATCTCTATTCGGCATTTCCCAGCGACTATAGCGGGAAGTCCACGAAAGGCTTGCCGGTGTTGGACGGTGTGCGGAGCTTAAAGGATGTCGGGTACATGGTCAGTTTAGGTGCGGGACGACCAGGGGTGGAAGAGTGGTATGTCTTCGGTAAGGATAAGTATAAGTTCGAGCTCGGCGGCGGTTGCACGGGAGTCATGGCGCCGGGATTGTATCCGTTGCTACGGAGCGGGCAGATCAACGGCCTGATCGGCGGACTCCGGGGTGCGGCAGAATACGAAAGCCTCATCGGCCAAAAGGGCAAGGCTGTGGCGGGGATGGATGCGCAGTCGGCCACGCATCTCGCCATCATTCTGTTGGTGATTATGTGTAACTTGTTCTACTTTTCGCTGCGGCAGCAGAGAGGGTGAGATACGTGTGACTGAGCTACCGTTTGAGTCAATCGTAGGCGCGTGGGTCGCGACAGGGTTGACTCTACTCATCTTTTCTTTTCTGTACAAAGACAACCCGCTGTTCAAGCTCGCGGAACATCTCTATGTGGGTGTGTCAGTCGGCTACGTCATTGTGAAGACCTACGATACGGTCATCGTACACTTGGTCGTCAAGCCGATCGTGGAGAACGGTGAAATCGCCCTGCTGATTCCCGTCGCCATTGGGATGCTGATGCTGACTCGGTATGTGCCGAAGGCTGCGTGGCTGTCTCGGTATGCCTTCGCCTTTATTGTCGGGATGGGCGCGGGGTTGGCGATTCCGAGAACGGTGTCATCCTTTATCCTCAAACAAGTCGAGGATACCATTCGACCGTTGTTGTCGGTGACTGGACCGGACGGCCTCACGTTTTCGATGAATCTGCTCAATCCAGCCAGCCACCTCAACGCAATCATTATCTTGCTCGGGGTCAGCTCGGTGCTGTTCTACTTTTTCTTCTCGATTGAGCATAGCGGAGTGGGGAAGGCGGTGGCGCGAACCGGCATCCTCTTTCTGATGATTTCATTCGGCGCTGGGTTCGGCTATACCGTCATGGCTCGCATGTCGCTGTTGATCGGCCGCTTGACGGACTTGATCGAATT
>JANPKE010000297.1:0-18018 GCA_031425875.1 Nitrospirota bacterium | reverse complement strand
GAGCACCACGCTTTGATAATTCTCACGCCGACCGTTGCCGGTCAGAGGAATGCCCATGAGACGAGCGTTGAGCTTATCGGTGATATAGCGGCGGAGAATACCCTTCTCGATGAGTGTCGTGCAGCTGGTCGGCGTTCCCTCATCATCCATATTCAAAGAACCTCGTCGAAATGGAAGGGTTCCATCGTCGACGATCGTACAGACGTCCGAGGCCACGCGTTTCCCGATCAGGCTTGAGAAGGCCGATGTCTTTTTGCGGTTGAAGTCAGCTTCCAGGCCATGTCCGATCGCCTCGTGCAGCAGGATGCCGGGCCATCCACCGGCCAATACCACGGGCATCACCCCGGCCGGAGCATCCACAGCGGACAAGTTCAGGATCGCCTCTCTCGCCGCTTCTCGCGCATACCTCAAGTGTCGATTGTCCTCAAGGTAGTAGTCGAATCCAACCCGGCCGCCCCCGCCAAAGCTCCCGACCTGTCGATTGTCACCGTCCTCGGCAATACAGGTGATCTGCAGACGGGACAACGGTTGAATATCGCCGACCAGTGTTCCATCAGAGGTCGCAACCGCCACCACCTTGTATTCCGTGTTAAAAGAGGCCATGACGTTCTTAATGCGGGGATCGTACCGTCTGGCCTCGGCATCAATTGCGTTCAACAGCGCCACGCGATCAGCCGTGGCAACCTCGGCCTTCGCCCGTTCGATCGGATAGAGGTCTCTGGTCGGTCGGCGCTGAGTAGGCACCGGAAGAGGAGAAGCTCCCTGAGGAGAATTGGCGATGTAGCGTGCCGTGTCGGCCGCAATCTCCAGATCTTTCTTCGTTAATTCATCTGAGTAGGCAAACCCTGTCTTCTCACCGGCCGTTGCACGGACGCCGACCCCTTGAGAGATACTCTTGGCTGCACGCTTCACGATGCCTTCTTCCATCGACACCGACTCTGAGGTGCGGGACTCAAAATAGAGGTCCGCATAATCAACATCCCTCACGTTGAGCCGATCGAGTGCGTGTTGAGCTTCGAGTTCAGTGACACCGAATTTTGTTAGCTGAACCGGCTCGAGCATAGTGATGGGCGCCTCCTTGTCTCTCGTTGAGTGATGGGCGAGTATAGCCCATTCATTTCCGCCGTCGCAATGCAATGACTACTCACTGATCTGGTTGCTGAAGTCGTTTCCGAGTTATCGTTTGACATTCCATACCCCCGACAGTAGACTTTCCCCACTTCTCTCCCTGATAACACTGGATATGAGGAACGCGCTCTAGGCTCGTTATGGCACACCCTCCAGCTTCAAGTTTCGACCACCTGTCCGAGAGCGAATTGACCGCCAAGTTGGAACCGGAACTGCTCCCTAAACATATCGCGGTCATCATGGATGGCAACGGGCGGTGGGCGGAACTCCGCGGTCTCCCTCGCATCGCAGGCCATCGCGAAGGGATCAATTCCGTCAGGGAGATGATCACTCTCTGCCTGGAACTCGGCATTCATGCCCTAACGATCTATGCGTTTTCACAAGAAAATTGGAACCGTCCGACACAAGAAATCAGCGCACTCATGGGACTCTTGGAGCATTACCTCTCCACGGAGCGAGCCAGCTTGATTGAGCAAGGCGTTTGCTTCCGCACCATCGGTCGCCACGAGTTGCTCCCTCCCTCGGCTCAACACTGGATTCGCACGACCGAGAAGGAAACAGCACATCTCGATAAGTTGATCTTGACGGTCGCCCTTAGCTACGGAGGACGAGCGGAAATCGTCGATGCCGTAAAAACACTGGTCGAGAACGTCCAGGCGGGAACCGTCCAACCGAGCCGTATCGATGAAACCACAATTCAACAGTACCTCTACACGCACCCACTCCAAGATCCGGACTTATTGATTCGGACGAGTGGAGAAGCCAGGATCAGCAACTTTCTCCTGTGGCAACTGGCCTACACAGAGTTGTGCTTCACGTCTACCCTGTGGCCGGACTTTCGGCGACGGGAGTTTCTGCTCGCGCTGATCGAGTATCAAAGGCGGGAGCGCCGCTTCGGCCGAGTGCTGAGTACTGTGTCTTCGTAACCCATGTGGGACATCCACCCATCACCGAAGCAATCGCCCACAGTTCGACATCCGTGACCACCGCACCTGCACGCCCCAAACAGTTCGATATCAGGCGTCTCTACACTGCGGCCGTGCTGATCCCGGCGGTCTACCTCATCATCGTACACCTCACTCCCTGGGCCTTAACGCTGCTCTTGATCGCCGTCGGCTCTCTTGCCCTACTCGAACTGTATCGTCTCAGCTTCCAATCGCGGTTGAATCAAGTCCTCGTCGGCGTCGGGTCGGTAACCTTTGTTCTAACCCTTGCCCGATCTCATGTGTCTCTCCCGCTTCCCGAACTTCTTCTCGGCGGTGCGCTTGTGATTGCAGTAACGGCCTCTTTAGTTGTCACATCAGCAGAACATCGATGGAAGGACGCGCTGATCACCATGTTCGGCGTGTGCTACGTGGGCGTCACACTCAGTACCATTGTATCGACCCGCTCACTGCCGACAGGCGAATTCCTCGTGCTGTTTCTGGCGGTCGTCACATGGGCTTCTGACACTGGCGCGTACTACACTGGGACTTTGTGGGGCAAACACCCTCTTTTACCGTCGATCAGTCCCAAGAAGACCGTCGAGGGGGTACTCGGAGGGCTCGCACTGGCCGTCGCTGCCGCCATCGTGGCTCAATGGTGGTTTGCCTCGCACCTCTCTCTTTCAGATGCAGTGATCCTTGGCGTGCTATTGACGGGAACTGGCCTCATCGGAGACCTGTTCGAATCAATGATCAAGCGACGCACGGGCGTCAAAGATTCCGGTGGAATCCTGCCCGGCCATGGCGGTATGCTAGACAGGCTCGATAGTCTCTTGTTCACCGCCCCCACCTTCTACTACTATGTCGCCTACATTCGGGGTCTGTCACCGCCTCTATGAGAGTGGAGAGGAGGATTATGAAGTCGATTATCATCTTGGGATCAACCGGATCAATCGGAACCAATACCCTCGATATCGTTCAACGGTTTCCCGAGGAATTCCGCGTCGTCGGCCTGACAGCCGGCAGTAACATCGACAAGCTTGAAGCCCAGATCCGCCAATTCAAGCCAAACGCCGTGGCAGTCTCCACGGAATCCTCTGCGGCCATGCTCCGAAACCGGTGTCCTGATCTTCCCGTTGAGATCATGGCCGGCGAAGAAGGCATCACACAGGTAGCATCGATGCTGGATGCCGAATTCGTGATTTCTGCCATCGTAGGAGCAGCCGGACTCGTACCAACCCTGTCCGCCATCCGCAGCGGGAAACACATTGCCCTGGCTAATAAAGAGCCGATGGTGATGGCCGGTAAGCTGATGCAAGATGAGGCCCTCAAGCATGGCGTCAGGATTTTTCCAGTCGATAGCGAACATAGTGCCATTTTCCAGTCATTGGAAGGACATCGGATTGAAGACGTCCGGCGAGTGATCCTCACAGCGTCCGGCGGAGCCCTGTGGACACTATCCCAGGAGCAGCTCCTGCATGTAACTCCGGAACAAGCCCTGCAGCATCCGAACTGGAAGATGGGATCCAAGATCACCATCGACTCGGCGACGTTGATGAACAAAGGACTGGAAGTGGTGGAAGCACGCTGGCTCTTTAATATTCCCGAGTCCAACATCGACGTGCTAGTTCATCGAGAAAGCATTATCCACTCTCTTGTAGAATATAAAGACCGATCCATGATCGCCCAACTGGGTCTCCCGGATATGCGAACTCCGATCTCGTACGCGATGCGCTATCCCGCCAGAATGGCTCTCGACCTCCCCTCACTGGATTTGGCGGAAATCGGACGATTGACCTTTTGCAAACCCGACCATGATCGCTTTCCTTGCCTCAATCTCGGGTACGAGTCGCTTCGAATCGGCGGTACCATGCCTGCCGCCATGAATGCGGCCAACGAAATCGCCGTCGACGCATTCCTCAACGATGGCCTTCGCTTCAGTGAGATCGCGCAGGTCATTCGCAGTACAATGGAGGCGCATGCTCATCAGGAGATTACCTGCCTTGATGATGCGCTGGAAGCGGATCGATGGGCTCGAGAAAAGGCTGAATCGTTGGTGCATGCGTTACCTCGCTAACGATCGTTTGCATTTCACGCAGCGAATGTTAGAGTAGAAGATCACATTCGATAGGGAGTTCCGATGACGTTCGTACTTGCCTGGTCCCCCGATACATTATGGCTGCTCCTTCAGAAAGCCTGGTGGTTCCTTGTGGTCCTTGGCGTGCTGGTCGCCTTCCATGAGCTCGGCCATTTTCTCGCCGCCCGATGGGTCGGAGTGAAAGTCCTCAAGTTTTCCATCGGCTTCGGCCCAAAGTTATTCGGCCGGCAGGTCGGCGAAACCGAATATCTCGTCTCCGCCGTCCCGCTCGGTGGGTACGTCAAGTTGTTTGGCGAGGATGAGACGGAGGCCACAACACCTGAGGACCGCCGGCGATCGTTTTCGCACCAGGGCTTGTGGGGAAAGGTTCTTATCGTCGCGGCTGGCCCTGGGTTCAATTTTATTCTGGCCTACTTGATCTTCGCCGGATGGCTGTCCACTGGTGCGCCGTTGTTTGTCCCAACGTTTCGCGATCTGAGCGCTGATGTCGAGGCCCTGGCTCCCGGCTCTCCCGCGTCAATGGCAGGGATGGAAGTCGGAGACCGCATCGTCAAGATCAACGGCAAAGACATCTCGACCAAAACGGAGTTACTGGATCTCGTCTCCAGGAGCAAGGGCCAGCCTGTTTTACTCGAAGTCCGACGAGACGATCAGCTGAAAACACTGACAGCCACTCCTATTCCAATCACTGGAGAGGGGGCCAGCAGCAACGAACCGCTATATACGATCGGTGTTGAAGAAACGCCTCCTCTCGTCACCTCGGTGATGCCAGGATTGCCCGCCTCCCTGGCTGGCTTCAAGCCAGGCGATCGAGTAGTCACGATCGATGGCCAAGCTATCTATACTTGGGCGCAGATGACGACTCAGGTGCGGGAACACCCGCAGAAGCCAATAAAACTCGAGGTCCTCCGGGAGGGAATACGTACCGCACTGACTGTCACGCCAACCAGTGAAAAGGTGACGATGAACGGACAGACTCTCGAAGTCGGAAAGATCGGCATCGCGGGACCTGGCCGTTCGTTGATGCGTTCCGACAACGCGGCAGCAGCTGTGTATCAAGGACTCGAAGCCACGTGGGGATGGACTGAATTGACCGCGATCGGCCTCTATAAGATGATCGTGGGCGATATTTCGAGCAAGAATATCGGTGGACCGCTGACGATCGCCAATATTTCCGGTGAAGCGGCTTCCCAGGGCGCCTCTAGTGTCGTGTTCCTGATCGCCATCTTGAGCATCAACCTCGGTGTCCTCAATTTACTGCCGATCCCGATCCTCGACGGCGGCCACTTGCTCTTTTTCCTGATTGAGGGCATTCTGCGCAAGCCACTCGCTGAACGGCAGCGAGAGGTTGCCCAGCAGGTCGGGTTGGTTCTGTTGGTTGGCGTTATGATTTTTGCCTTCTGGAACGACCTGGAACGCATCTTCTCCCACTAACCTTCTCATGAAAACATCCCAGTTACTCATCCCCACACTGCGGGACGATCCCGGCGAGGCGGAAACCGTCAGCCACCGATTGATGCTGCGTGCCGGACTGATCCGAAAGGTGGCAGCTGGCATCTATACCTATCTTCCACTTGGTCTCCGTGTGATCCGCAAAATCGAGCAGATCATTCGAGAGGAGATGAACCGATCCGGCGCACAGGAACTGCTGATGCCGATCGCCTCCCCTGCTGAACTCTGGAAAGAAACAGCCCGATGGGACTACTACGGGAAAGAGCTGCTTCGCTTCAAGGATCGTCACGAACGGGATTTTTGTCTAGGCCCGACGCATGAAGAAGTCATTACCGATCTCTTCAGACGAGAAGTGCGATCCTACCGACAACTCCCGCTCAATTTTTACCAGATCCAAACCAAATTTCGAGACGAGATCCGCCCGCGATTTGGGCTCATGCGAGGGCGGGAATTCATCATGAAGGATGCTTATAGTTTCGACCTCGATGAGGCTGGCGCTAAGGTCAGCTATCAGAAGATGTACGACGCCTACACCCGAATCTTCACACGATGCGGCCTCACCTTCCGGGCGGTTGAAGCCGACACGGGCCTCATCGGCGGGGACGTCTCACACGAGTTCATGGTCCTGGCCGATACCGGCGAAGCGATGGTGGCATACAGCGACCAGGGTTCTTACGCCGCGAATCTTGAACGGGCTGAAGTATTTCCTCCATCTGATGTCGACACCACCCCCCTTCGCACCCTAACGCCGATCGATACGCCACAGTGCCGGACGGTGGAGGAGGTCACAACCTTTTTGCAGATTACACCCCGTCAACTCGTGAAGACACTGCTGTACCGTGCAGGCACCGAAACCGTCGCCGTGCTGATCCGGGGAGATCATGAAGTGAACGAGGTCAAATTGGCGCGTTTGCTCAAGGTGACCGATGTGGCGTTGGCCGATCCCGTGACGGTTCAACATGTCACAGGGGTCCCTCCAGGATTCGCCGGACCAGTCGGCCTGCAGCAGGCACGAATTCTGGCAGATCACGCCATAAGGGGAATGAAAAACGTCGTCATCGGTGCCAATAAAACCGATACGCACTATCAAAATGCCAATATCGACCGTGATTTCACCGCCGAACAGTTTGCCGATCTTCGCAATGCACAAGCCGGCGACCCGTCTCCCCGAGGACCAGGTGCTCTGACGCTCGCCAAGGGCATCGAAGTTGGACAGGTGTTCTTACTCGGCACCAAGTACAGCCACAAAATGAATGCCACCATCCTTGACGATCAGGGCAAGGAACGCCTTGCTGTTATGGGTTGCTACGGCATTGGAGTCGGTCGGACGGCCGCTGCGGCGATCGAGCAAAACCACGATGAGAAGGGCATCATCTGGCCATTTCCCATCGCGCCATTTCATGTCCACCTCCTGACGGTCAGCCAATCAGAAAAGACGACTGAAACCGCCGCACGCCTGTATACCGATTTGATGGCGGCAGGCATCGAGGTCTTATGGGACGACCGTACCGATCGCGCCGGTGTTAAATTCAATGACGCGGATTTGATCGGCGCCCCATTCCAACTCGTCATCGGCGACAAAGGCCTCGCGGACGGCGTTGTAGAAATCAAGATTCGACGTACCGGGATCAAATCCCGCATCGCACCTAGTGAGCTTGCCGCCCACCTCAAGCAACTTTCTTTTGAAACCCATCCATCCGCAGGCTCACCTCTCGCTTAGTTCCAGAGCTGAATCACTCGCGCTTTCCAGGAATGCACCGGCAGAAAATGCCTTTTCCTTGCCTTCCCGACCTGTTCGTTTAGACTGAGACTCGACGTCTCAGTTCACAACCTTTGATGACCAGGCACCTAGTAATCCAGCGCATAACCTGACTGATTCACGCCTCAACCACAACGAAAGCGCAGTCGGATGCAAGCCAAGCCGATGACTCAGAATCCTCAGGAATTGCAGCACAAGGTCGAGCATGCCGAACATGTTAAACGTATTACCACCCAAATTCATGCGGCCGGCAACCTTGATCAAATCCTACTGGACTTGCATAAAGACATCTTAAGTTTATTCGACGCAGAGGATTTGACTCTTTTCGCCTTCGACGCAGAGAAGAAAGAAATCTTCTCCAAAGTTCCTCACATCGACGGTGTGGAGGAAGTCCGCATCCCCATCACTGAACAAAGTCTCGCCGGGTTCTGTGCCAAGTATCTTCGCCCTGTTAACATTGCCGACGCGTACAACATCCCGGAACTCCAAGGCATTCATCCGTCCCTACTCCACGATACATCCTATGATAAACGAACCGGATTCAGGACCAAGCAGGTCCTGACGTATCCGATCGTGGCCGACAACAAATACTTGATGGGGGTGCTGCAACTCCTCAATAAGAAAAGCGGCAGTCGATTTACTCGAAAAGATGAAGAGGTCGTTGATGAGATTGCAAAAGCGCTCGGCATCGCCTTCTTCAATCTCCGTAAGATCTCAAAAAAGAACCCCACGAAGTTCGATCTCTTAGTCAGCAATAACCGCATCACACAAAATGAACTCGACCAGGCCATGGCCGACTCGCGGAAAGGGATGAGCGATCTAGAGAGTCTTCTCATCGAAAAACACAAGATTCCAAAACTCGATATCGGTAAATCGCTCGCCCAGTTCCATAAATGTCCATACATCGAGTACAGCGAACGTACCATCGTCGACGTGGAATTACTGAAGAACCTGAATGTCGATTATCTCAAAAAGAACCACTGGATGCCGCTCAAGCGAGATCGTACGGCGATCGAAATTCTGACCGACGATCCGGGAGATCTTGACCGCGTTCAAGATATCAAGCGAACCTTCCCAGGCCTCAACATTCGTTTCGCCGTCAGCCTTCGCCGAGACATCGCCCAATTTCTGAGTTCTGCGACAGGACAGAGTGACGGTGGTGGCAACGGACGCAAACTTGACGAAAATGTGTCCGATATTCTCGGCGAACTGGTTACGGAGGCGCAGGCCGAAGCAACTGAAGAATCTGCGGGCGGCGGACTCGACGAAAATGACAGCGCAATCGTCCGCCTGGCCAACCAAATTATTGCCGATGCCTACCGACAGAGTGCGTCAGACATTCATATTGAACCGTACGGAGAAAAACGCGAAACGCTGGTCCGTTTCCGAGTCGATGGAGAATGTTTCGAGTACATGAAGATTCCGCAGAGTTACCGCCGTGCAATCGTCTCCCGACTCAAGATCATGGCCAGCCTAGATATTGCCGAGCGCCGCAAACCTCAGGACGGCAAGATCAAATTCAAACTTTCGGAGACTAAAGAAATTGAACTCCGCGTTGCGACGCTCCCCACCGCCGGATACAACGAAGACGTGGTTATGCGTATCCTCGCGGCGAGCGAACCACTGCCTCTCGATAAAATGGGGTTCTCGGAGCGGAACCTCAGAATGCTGAAAGAGATTTCAGAAAAGCCTTATGGCATCATTCTGTGCGTCGGTCCGACGGGCTCTGGAAAGACAACCACGCTGCACTCAGTCCTGGGCAACATTAACACCCCGGACATCAAAATATGGACCGCTGAAGACCCGGTTGAAATCACACAGTATGGCCTGCGCCAAGTGCAGGTACAACCGAAGATTGGCCTCACCTTTGCCACTGCTATGCGCGCATTTCTCCGCGCCGACCCCGATGTTATCATGGTAGGAGAAATGCGGGACAAGGAGACGGCCGACACCGGCATTGAAGCGTCGCTCACCGGCCATCTCGTGATGAGCACGCTGCATACCAACAGCGCCGTCGAAACGGTTACCCGCCTGCTCGATATGGGCTGCGATCCATTCAGCTTTGCCGATGCCATGCTGGGTGTGCTGGCGCAACGGCTGGCTCGCCGAATCTGCAAGGAATGTAAGGAACAATACATCGGAAGCAAAGAAGAATACGAAGAACTCCGATTGGGTTACGGGGCTGAGTATTGGGACAAGCTTGGTATCAAGCAAGATAATACGTTCCGCCTTTCTCGTGGGAAGGGCTGTGAAACCTGCAACCGTTCAGGCTTTAAGGGACGGGTCGCCTTGCACGAACTTCTGCTGGGCACAGACCACATGAAGCGAATGATCCAGCAGAAATCGCGCACCGAGGATATGCTCAAAACCGCAATTGAGGAGGGAATGACAACACTGGTGCAGGACGGGATTCAAAAAGTCTTACAAGGCCACACAACCAATAAAGAAGTCAAAGCGGTCGCCATCAAATAGGCCTTCTGACTTTATTGAATACACCCTGCCTTCTGGGGTCAGCCCCCTTCACTCTCTCCCCACAACCATGTAGAATGCGCCGCGCAGTATTAGATACTTATGATACGAATCACGTCGCTTTTCTTGGCCCCACTGCTCATTCTCACGGGATGTGAATCCACAGACCGTGTACTCACAAACGCTGAACGGGTGCTCGGCAGCCGAACCAGCAGGACCGTGCTCGACATTGCCACGGGCAAAGATCCCAAACTAATCCTCAAAGAGCGCGTCGACGCCTATCAGCGAGACCCCGAGGCTGTGATCAGAGATCTGCGGACAATTCAACGTGATTTCAACACCCTAATGACCGCATTGACCGGACGAGTCCGACAAACCTGGGGCGAGAAGGAAGTGAAGGTCCCGGAACAGAAGAAGTACGTGAAGTACACCCAGAACTATATGAGCCGAACCATCGTCGACTTCGACAATGGGACGATCGTCGTAGAAACCTTGGATGACAAAGCACCGAAAGAGAGCTTAAAGAACGCGATTGTTACGACTTTACTCACACCAGACGATCCACGCTCCGTCGATCTTTTTTCCGACAAGCCCGTCACGCTGACCAGTGACCGGCCTCCATATTTATTGGGACTGGTGCAGGATCAGCAAGGACAGTCGATCCGCACCCCGGCACAAGCGGAAGCGTTCGCAACATCAACGCTCGAGACCGCCACTAAATCAAGACCCGTTGACCAGAATGGAACCGCAAAGCAAGCGTTGATCGCTGAAATCAAGATGGTGGCGAACTTCTCGAACAAGCAAGCGGAAAAATACCGAACCACCGTTACCCGATTTGCGGAGCAATTCAAGATCAGCCCAAGTCTCATTTTTGCTGTTATTCGAACAGAAAGCAACTTCAACCCCTTCGCCGTTAGTTCCGCCCCCGCCTATGGTCTCATGCAGCTCGTACCAACCAGCGGCGGGCGAGATGCCTACCGAAAAGCAAAGGGAACGGATACGATTCCATCGCGTGAATATCTCTTCGATCCAGAGAACAACATTGAGCTAGGCAGTGCCTACCTCAATGTCCTGTCCTACAATCTGCTTGAAAACATCGGCAATGAGGTCTCGCGAGAATATTGTGTCATCTCGGCTTATAACACTGGCCCACGAAATGTCTTCAAGACATTCGCCAGTAACAACACGGCTGCCCTCAATCAAATTAATAACCTTGAACCACCAGCAGTCTACGATCGATTACGCAACAACCTCCCCTACCAGGAAACGAGGGACTACCTCGTCAAAGTCGTCACCTACCGGAAACAGTTCGTGGCTCTCCCCTAAAGGCAAGTCAGTGCGTGCTGAACGCCCATATTAAAGTTGGGGGACGTTTGACACTCGCGAGGTAGAAGATGAAAGTCAGGCTGTCAACACGGGCCCAGACTGGGAGAGGTGTGTAATGACGCTCTGGAGATGTTTATTCGTGGCTGCCGAGAGTCCCTCAAACTCTACGCCGTAGGTGTACTCTTTGGCCCACCGAACCGTCGCGGCTTCGATGACCATTGCTGTTGTCTGATCCGGAAACCGAAGATTCATGGCGATTCGGTCTCCTGGCGTAATCACCGCTTCCGTCATGACACGCGCTCCTTTAGTGGACACGTCGAAAATTATCCCTAACCCCTGTTCGACGGCTCCCTTCCTCGTCACACCGACGCGGACCAATGAACAAGGAAATGGAGCCGCCACTCGTACGCGAGGGTGTTTGCGTAATTGTGGGGTATTCTGTCCAGGGATGGCTTTCAAATCTAGATCGTCCATATTGTTTCCTCTTTCACGAAGCCTGCAGCCTTGTTGCATTCGGCCAACCATTTACGTGACGACTGAGGCAGCCTTTTGCGGGCTAGCCCAACGACCAAACCTTGGTCAGGCGGACCACGGCGAGTGCGATCGCGGCAGGAACAGTGTCATTGGGTAATCGAAGAGTGAGTGAGACCTGATCACCGGGCTTGATCGATGCCTCAGTACCCACTCGTACGCCGTGTAAAGACGGGTCCACATCCACCTCGTGAGACACAGCGTATCTCACGAGGGGTCGTTTGGGAACTATTTTCGAAACTTATGCACGTATTGCAGGAGAGGCATTGCGCGGGGATGGCTCGGCGTGATCTCCCCTGGGATTGGGACGACGATGCCGATTGGCAAAGCTCGAGCGACTTGGGGCGGAACGCTCGTCCCGATGCGCCCGACTATCCGCGCCTTGAATCGCCGGCAACGACGTTCCGCTTCCCGGCGCGAGCGGGACTGCATGTCCCAGGAGGCGCTCAATATCTCGAAGTTGCTGCCGGTCTTCGCCTGTCACAAAGCTTGTGGCGCGGCCAGTCATCTTCATTCGAGCCGTGCGGCCGATGCGATGGACATAATCTTCTGGACAATTGGGTAGATCAAAATTGATCACGTGGCCGATGTTTGCGACATCGATCCCTCTGGCAGCAATATCCGTCGCAACCAGCACCCGGAATGACCCGCGTCTAAAACCTTCTAGCGCAGCGCGTCTCTGTGAGAGACTCCGGTCTCCATGCAACACGGCCACTCGATGGCCTGCGCTACCCAGCATACGCCCCAACCGATCGGCACGGTGCTTCGTCCTGGTGAACACCAGAGCCGTATCCTGATCGGCCTTCAATAACGACAAGAGAAGATCGGGCTTCTCGCCGTGGGAGGTGTAATGGATCCCCTGCGTGACCCCATCGGCTGTTGTGGCAGATGGCGCGACCATGACGCGCACCGGATTGTTCACATTGGCTTGAACCAATCGAGCCAGATCTGTCGGCAGGGTGGCCGAGAAGAGAAGAGTCTGTCGCTCTTCAGGCAACGCATCAAGAATCTGATTGATCTGAGGCGCAAAGCCCATATCCAACATCCGATCCGCCTCATCCAACACCAAGATCTTCATAGACGACAAGACAATCGTGCCGTTCCACATGTGATCGAGAAGACGGCCAGGCGTCGCTATCAAGATGTCCGGTCGCTGTCGCAAGCCTCGTACTTGGGCTTGCATATCGGCGCCTCCAACGATGACGGTCGCGGAAATGCGCCGACTCCGGCCAAGTTTATCAATCGTGGTCAGGGTCTGCAATGCTAGCTCACGGGTTGGCGCTAAGATCAATGCCTGCGGTTGCCCCTTCGGCAATGCGGCGAGTCGTTCGACGATTGGAATGACAAAGGCGGCCGTTTTACCCGTCCCGGTCTGGGCACATCCGATCACATCTCGCCCAGCGAGCGCGGGCGGAATGGCTTGTTCTTGAATGGGCGTGGGTGATGCGAACCCGGCATCAGCCAGGTCCCGGAGAAGCGCCTCGGACAAACCGAGGGCGTGAAAATTGGCGTGAACAGACGTATTCACTACGTTATCCTTTCAGTATGATCGCATTATGACGGGATCAGAGAACCGAGGGGAGAGACAACCGAGAAGGGTGCAACTCCAAACTGGACCTGGTCGCGATGCGATCGCGAAGTCCGATATAGTTTGAACATCTCCTCGCCGGACTACCACGAGGTAAATGTGGTGTTACCTTACAGCATGGCCATCCTGACGTCAACCAGTTCTTCAATGGATACGAAAGACTAGATAATTGATAGATGATGCGCCTTGCCCCCTAGATCCTACACCATGAGCCCTGTGGCGAGGTTTGACTCCTTCACAAATTACATGTTAGTGTATGATTGCTTTTAAGTTATTTCCTCCCCGTGCATTCCTCGTACTCACTCCCAGTGTTGGCACGATAGTTTGTGTAATATCATCAACCTGATGCTCCTCCGCCTGAGATGGTAGAGGCAGACATCCAGAGAGCTTGCAGGTCCATTAGTGGAGCTGAAACAGAGCTATTGAGTTTCTCTGTCAGACAGCCACTGACTTGAGCTTCGTGTTTGTACAGAAGGGCGCTCCATGAATCTCGCTTCAGTTTGGAAAAGTCGCAAAGCAGGAAAGAAAAAGTCAGCCCCTAAACCAAAAATCCGCTGGCAACTTCTAGGGTTGACTGATCCCAATTCGGTCGACAATACATCCTCAATCGAGGTCATCAGACGCGAAGTCGCTTCGTTGGCAAGACATAGCTTTGGAGAAGATACCCGTTTGCGTTCCACGACTAAGGCAAGCAAATCCTCAGAGGGGAGGAAGAAATCATTCAGTACCAGTCGCCGTGGAAAGACCGACCAGACAGGGAACAGCATCTAAGCGAGACCATACCTATAGATGGTGAAGAGAGAAAACATACTCATACCCACCGTTCAGAACTTCGTCCAACGGCTCATTCACAATCTTCTTGGTACGGCTGCATTGCTGCACATCACAGGAGTAATTGGTGTCTTTCCCCTATAGAGACTTCGAACCGCCAGAGGAACGCTCGATCTTATTTGTAGAGACGCGCGCGTCATCCAACCTGATACATGGTCATGAGTAACTGCATCTTGTATGTCGGCGGCCTCGCGGAAGCGACTTCCGATTGTCAGCTCCGCGACTTATTCGGAACTTATGGCGCCGTCGTTCGCGTCCATGTCATCCGACACAAACACAGTAGAAAATCTGCCGGCTATGGTTTTGTGGAAATGGGCTCAGGTGAGCAAGCTCGCCATGCCGTCAATTCCCTAGAAGGTGCATTGTTTGCAGGCAATTGTTTGCGACTCTACGTCACGACTTATGCATCCATTCTCGCCTAAGCCTCCCATCAAATGGGCGCAAAGGAGATAAATCAATTAGTCGTTTCAATTGAAAGCGGTTGCAATACCGTTAAATTCTCGAGGACAAGCCTACTCCGGCAAACTCGGGAAGGTCTGATTAATTCAAAGTTCCAGGTGTCGATCACCCAGATATCCAGTGTTTTGCATACCGACCGAATGAAATTGTGAATTAATCAGAGATTCTTTGGAACCTATTTTTGCCACGGGTGGGTATAACCACTTGCAACAGGATGGACTATTCGACAGGTACTTGCGCGGCTGCGCTCGCACGGCAGCGTGTGGTGCGTCCCGCAATACAACAGATTCCAGAGAGCCTGTACCAGCTGACGGATCATCAACCCAAAAACGAAGGAGAAGCGTTGAACAGTCCTAACCAAAGCAGAAGAAACTGCCTGCGTCGTGTTTCGCTCGAAGATGTTGCTTCTGCGGGATCGCAGAACGAACGATCTACGGTACTGCCCAACTATCATAACCAGGGGACATTGGCTATAGTGGAACGCGACTCAAGAACCGATGATACAGTAGGATGGGAAGCGAAACCTAACTCACTGAGGCCCGTGCATGAGCGACGAGGATCGAACAGATCGACCAGAAGGCGACACCGATCCACAGGAAACGAACGAATGGCTAGATTCCCTCGAGTACGTACTTCAGCAGCGCGGCATCAAGCGGGCGACGTATCTGTTCGAACGGCTTCGTGACCGACTGGGCGAGCGTGGTGCACAGGTCGCCCAATCGGTCAATACTCCGTACGTCAACACGATTCCCGCCTCTCAACAACCGACCTACCCAGGCAACCTCGAACTAGAACGCCGAATCCGCAGCCTGGTCCGCTGGAATGCCATGGCGACGGTCGTCAAGGCGAACCAACAACGTCCTGGCATCGGCGGGCATATTTCAACCTTTGCTTCGGCAGCCACCCTCTATGAAGTGGCTCTGCATCATTTTTTACGCGGCAAAGACGGACCGCAAGGCGGCGACCATGTCTACTTTCAAGGTCACGCCGCGCCGGGGATTTACGCCCGCGGGTTCGTCGAGGGACGTCTCCCGGAGGAAGCGCTTCACCGCTTCCGTGCCGAACTGGCCTCCGATGGACAGGGTTTGTCGTCCTATCCGCACCCCTGGCTGCTCCCCGACTACTGGGAATTTCCCACGGTCTCGATGGGCCTAGGACCGATCCTGTCGATCTATCAGGCGCGCTTTAACCGTTACCTGCAGGACCGTGACCTCAAGGACACGAGCCAACAACGGGTGTGGGCCTTCGTCGGCGACGGCGAAACAGATGAACCGGAGAGTCTCGGAGCCCTCTCACTCGCCTCCCGCGAACGGCTCGACAATCTAATCTGGGTCGTCAACTGTAATCTTCAACGTCTCGACGGTCCGGTACGCGGCAACGGCAAGATTATCCAAGAGTTGGAAGCGATCTTCCTCGGCGCCGGCTGGCACGTCATCAAGGTGATCTGGGGCAGCGACTGGGACCCGCTGCTGGCAAAGGACAACGAAGGCTTGCTGGTCAAGCGGATGGGCGAGGTCGTGGATGGCTGGTATCAAAAGTATGTGGTGGAAGGCGGCGCCTTCACACGACAGCATTTCTTCGGTGCGGATCCACGGCTGCTCAAGCTGGTGGAGAGCTATTCCGACGAGCAGATCCACAAGATGCTGCGGGGCGGCCACGATCCGCGGAAACTCTACGCCGCCTACAAGGCCGCCGTGGAGCACAAGGGACAACCCACGGTGATTCTGGCCAAGACAATCAAAGGCTATGGGCTCGGTGAGGCCGGCGAAGGACGCAACGTCACCCATCAGCAAAAGAAGATGAACGAACAGGAGCTGCGAGAATTCCGAACGAGGTTCAGCGTACCGGTGCCGGACGAGCAACTCACCTCGACGCCGTTCTACCGGCCGCCGACCGACAGTCCCGAGGCGGCGTACCTCGCTGAGCGGATAAAGGCGATGGGCGGCCCCATCCCCGAGCGGCGCGTCCACGTCGAATCGCTCGAGACACCGGCGCTCGACCAGTTCAAGGAGTTTCTCGAAGGATCGGGCGAGCGTTCGGTCTCCACCACAATGGGGTTCGCTCGGATGCTGGGACGCCTACTCAGCATCAAGGACTTCGGAAAGCATCTGGTGCCGATCATTCCGGACGAAGCGCGTACGTTTGGACTTGAGGCGCTCTTCCGGCAATACGGCATCTACTCGCACCTCGGCCAGCTGTACGAACCGGTGGACAAGAGTTCCCTTCTGTACTATTTCGAGGCAAAAAACGGGCAAATCCTCGAGGAAGGCATTACCGAAGCGGGTGCGATGTCCTCATACATCGCGGCAGGTACCGCCTACGCGACGCACGGCATCAACATGATTCCCTTTTACATCTTCTACTCAATGTTCGGGTTTCAACGAATCGGCGATTTGATCTGGGCCGCCTGCGATATGCGCACGCGTGGCTTTCTGCTGGGCGCCACCGCCGGGCGTACGACGTTGGAAGGAGAAGGCCTGCAGCACCAGGATGGACAGAGTCATCTGCTCGCCAGCGCCTACCCGACGATCGCTGCCTATGATCCGGCCTTCATGTTTGAACTGGCGGTCATTCTCCAGGATGGATTGAAACGAATGTACCATGACCAACAAAACCTATCCTATTACATCACCCTATACAACGAATCCTACCCGATGCCGGCTATGCCGCCGAATGTAGAGGAAGGCATCCGAGAAGGTCTGTATCGATTCCGATCCGCACCGGATCGAGCCAAGCACCGCGCGCATCTCCTCGCGAGTGGCCCGTTGGTGAGAGAAGCGGTGCGTGCACAGGATCTGCTATTGCGCTACGGAGTGGCATCCGATGTGTGGAGCGTGACGAGCTACAAGCAGCTGCGGATGAGCACGCTCGAGACCGAGCGCTGGAATCTGTTGCACCCAGAATCGGCCCCTCGTACGAGCTTCCTGCAGCAGACCGTCGAGCAGTTTGATGGCCCTTGCGTAGCGGTCAGCGACTATGTGCGTCTGGTTCCACAGCAGATTGCGCCCTGGATTCCTGGCGGATTGTTCGCTCTAGGAACGGACGGCTTCGGGAGGAGCGATACCCGCAAGGCGTTACGGCGCTTCTTTGAAGTTGACGCCGAACATCTGGTCGTGGCGACGCTCTATACGCTATGTCGTCGGGGAGCCGTGGCGGCGAACCTGGTCACGCAGGCTGCGCGTGATCTCGAGGTTTCGACCGATGGAGAGGCCCCTTGGCACCGGTGACCGAGACCCGCTATTCACCATGTTAGGAATATGACATGAAAGTCGAGCTCCCATTTCTTGCGGAAGGGATCGAAGGCGGCGACGTGGTCCAACTGCTGGTGCGCGAGGGCGATCAGGTGAGCGAGGGACAATCGCTCATCGAGCTGGAGACCGAAAAAGCCACCGTGCCCGTGCCGGCGCCCGCCGGAGGAACTGTTGCCCGCCTCCTCGTTCGCCAAGGCGATCAC
>JANPKE010000296.1:0-1949 GCA_031425875.1 Nitrospirota bacterium | reverse complement strand
GTTCTAGCGTGGTGTGGTTTCTTCGTGGCGTCGGTTCTTGCTTCGTCAGCGTTCGGTCAAGACCGTAGTATCCAGCTATCTGCCGCTCCCTTTTCTCAAGAGGCCGTGACATCCACTCGAGACTGGCACTATGGCGGGTACGTGGATGTTGGGTATATCGGGAATTTCAACTTTCCCGATAACCAACTCTGGCGCAATCGCGCCACGGCCGCTCATCACAATCAGCTTGCTCCGAACATGGGCCTGGCCTATGTGCGCAAGGACGCCAAAGAATCTTCGCGATGGGGTATGGAACTTGGCTTCCAAGGCGGGCGGGATTCGGAAGAGTTCGCATTCTTGGTGGGGGAGAGACGAGTCGATGGGTCGGATGTGCTCCGACACATTCATCGCGCGAACATGTCATACCTCGCCCCGGTCGGCAACGGGCTGACGATCACCGCCGGTCTGTTCAACAGTCTGATGGGGTACGAGTCGCTCTATGCCAAAGACAACGCCAATTATACGAGGTCGTGGATCGCGGACAACACGCCCTACATGATGTTTGGGGTGAATGCGCAGTATCCTCTCAACGACACTCTCACCGTCACTGCCTTCGTCGTGAATAGCTACTATCATCTCGCGCACCCGAATGATCTCCCCAGCTATGGAGGGAGATGGATCTGGAAAGCCACGCCCCGGCTCACGCTGACCCAAACTCTCTATGGAGGACCAGACCAAATACAGACTTCCCTGGAGTTCTGGCGTGTGTATGGGAATCACATTCTGGAATGGAGAGGGGACGATGTGATGGTGGCGGCGTCCTTCGATATTGGGACCGAAAGCATTGCCGGCCAGCTCGGTCGCCCACGAACCTTTGTCATGGGAGGCAACATGGTCGTCAGGTGGCATATTACCGGGCCTTGGTCCGTGATATTGCGACCCGAGTTCTACTGGGATCGGAACGGTCGGTGGACTGGTTCAGAGCAGTTCGTGAAGGCGATCACTTCTACCGTCGAGTACACGCTCCCATATAAATGGACCAACATGGTGGTGCGAGCAGAACATCGTTACGATGATTCAACTGGGGTGGGAGGCGGGTTTTTCAAGAACGGGGGTGACACTCCCGCTGTCGCCGGCCTTGCGCGCGAGCAGCATCTGCTTTTGCTGGGAGTCCTTGTCAGCTTCGACTCACCGTGAGTGGGGGACAGGAGGGGGGAGCTCCTGTATCCAGTGTGGAAGCTGATCGACGATGCGTTGGCCGAGTGCTCGGATGGCGTATTTCTTCGCCTCTTGCAGCGCGGCGATATCTTCGACTAAGACCGCCGATCCGACCAGCGTCGATGTTCCTTCAACTGTTTGCATCGGTGCGTGCCATTCGGAGCGCACAGCCCACAAGCCGCCGGTGACCATGACGAGCGCGTCGCTTTCAGTACCGGGGGCGAGATAGGCGCCGAGTAAGGTCGGATACAACCAGGCAAAGCGGTTGTTGTACCGATCGACGGCAGCAATTCCGTCGACGATCAAGACGACATCGGCTCCGTGTCGAGCTCCAGCCTGGCGGATCCCGCGGATATCCTCACCTCGCAGAGTGGCATCCATCAGCACGAATGCATCCTGGAGGACATGCGTAGATTGTAGCGGAGCCAGCCCGAGGAGAAGTTGGTCTCTATCTCTAGCGAGCCATTCAACCTTTCGGATGGACTGCCTGTGTGGAAAATCATGATTCACAAAAAAGACACCGAGCCGAAGGGGTGTGGAGAGGTGAACGCCCTGGCTCGCGAGGGGCTGACCCTCAGGGATTGGGGTAGGCTCGACATGTAGGGCTTCGTTCATCGCCGTTCGATCGAACCCTTGGCTGCTCGCACAGCCAGCCGACAGTGCCACTATGAACGATGTCGCAATTATAAGTAGTTGAACCATCGCTTTCTTCACTACTCCTTCGGTCGGTTGATTGAACTGGTGGAGGTGAC
>JANPKE010000295.1:0-1934 GCA_031425875.1 Nitrospirota bacterium | reverse complement strand
ATTCGCTCCTTGCCGCACAGGTTGTGGCACGCATCCTTGACGTATTCCATGTCGAACTCCCCCTCAGTGTGCTGTTTGAAAGTCCAACTTTGTCCGCACTAGCCGCTCGGATCGGTGAACTGAGCACAAGTTCGGATGACGTGGGCTGGGACGCGGAAAGGCGTGAGTACGCAGGCGGGACGCGGATTCCGCTCATTCCGCTTCGCTCGACGTCCAGAAGTGAAGGCAGAATTCCTCTCAGCCCATCTCAGCAGCGACTCTGGTTCTTGGAACAAGTGCATCCTGGGAGCGCGATCAATCATATTTCCATGAGTGTACGCATCCGTGGGCCAGTCAACCCCGAGGTATTGGAGCGGTCGGTGCGGGAAATCGCCCGTCGCCATGAGATTCTTCGAACTCGTTTCGGATCGGAGCGAGGTGAAGGATTCGCGGAAGTGTCCTCTGGGGTAATCGTCACGATAGGACGGCAAGATTTCCAAGCAGTGGACCCTGCGGCGCAAGACATTCAGGTGCAGCAATTCCTACGAGCGGAGAGGAACCGGCCATTCGACGTACGACAGGGACCGCTATGTAGGCTGACTCTGCTGACGCTTGAGCAAGGTGTGCATGTTCTGGCAGTGACATTCCACCGCCTCGTCGCTGACGGGTGGTCTCTCCGTATCTTCTGGAAGGAGCTGGCCCTTCTATGGGAAGCCGGTGGTGATGTTCAAAAGGCTCTACTGCCCACATTGACCGTTCAATATGCGGACTATGCCGATTGGCAGAAAACCAGGCTGGATCAAGGCCTTCGTGAAGTCCATCGAGCCTACTGGATCCGGCAATTGAGCGACGCCCGGCCACCCACTGAACTACCGGTCGATCGTCAGCGGCCGAGGGTGCGCACGTTCGAGGGAGGAGTGCGGTCCCGATCGCTTTCTCCAGAGCTTTCAGCCAGTCTCGATCATTTCTGCCAACGCCAGAACCTCACGACGTTCATGGTGCTGTACGCCGTCTTTGCGACGTGGCTCCATCGTTACACACAAGAGTCGGATATCGTCATTGGATCGATCGTGGCCGGCAGGCGTCGGAGAGAGCTCGAAGACATGATGGGGTATTGCGTCAATACGGTGGCGTTGCGGGCTGAACTTTCGGATGGGCTGACAGGACACGAGTTGTTGAAACAAATACGCCGCATAGTGGTGCAGGCCTATGACCACCAAGAACTCCCGTTTGAAGAGGTGATCGAGGCACTGTCGTTACAACGTGAGCGGTCCCTGTCTCCACTCTTCAACGTGATGATCGTGTGTGAGGACGACCCCTTGTCCACGTTCACCGTCAGGGATCTTGAGGTCACTCATCTCCCCTGGGAACCAACTGCATCGGAGTTCGACCTCGTGTTGATGGTCGTGAATAAGGCTCAGGGCCTGGAACTGGCGTTTCTCCATGACTCGACGCTTTTTGACGACTCGACGGTGGATCGAATGCTGGGACAGCTTGAGATCTTGCTTGAGGAATTTCTCAAGAAACCTGAGGCCAGCCTTGATCAACTGTCATTACTCACCGCCGAGGAGAGACGGAATATTCATTTGGCGTGGGACGAATCGTCCGCCCAGGCCTCTAGTATCCATACACTCATCGAGGCACAGGTGGAACGGACTCCCCTTGCGCGCGCCGTCACGTGCGGAGACCTGTCCATCAACTACCAAGAACTGAACCGACGAGCAAATCGAGTCGCTCGCGCGCTACGGAAATTGGGGGTCGGTGCAGATCTCCCGGTGGGGCTCTGTGTCGAGCGCTCGATAGATGCCCTCGTGGGCCTCTTGGGTATTCTCAAAGCAGGGGGGGGTTATGTTCCCCTGGATCCGTCCTTCCCCGGTCACCGCCTCCAGCTCATGCTGGAGGATTCGCACGTTTCCATCGTCGTCACACAGGCACATCTCCGTCACCATATACAG
>JANPKE010000294.1:0-1721 GCA_031425875.1 Nitrospirota bacterium | reverse complement strand
CAACGCGACCCCAATCACGATCGCCACTATCCCACCAAGCAACCACCACACAATCATGTGTCCTCCAAGATCTTCAGGCTCAATGCGCCCCTCGTACCCACCATGCTCCATGAGCACACGAGATAACCCTACAACGCATCGCCTTCACCATGCCCTCTTGTTCGTGGGCGGAACTCGGGGTCAGCCAGGTACCGTCGGCACACGATTCTCTCTTTTATCATAGTCGTGTAAGATAACATATCTTTTGATGTAGCAATGCTGAGTATCCCCTGTGAAGATTTTTCCATAGAGTGTGCCCTTCTTATTCGAGACCTACCCCAGTACAATGGCTTCTGGTTAATCAAGGACGGATATGATCATAACCCCTGCCCCCTTCTATATTCTCTGCGGCTCGCTTGGTGCCGGGAAGACCACGCTATTGATGCGATTACTCGAGTATTGGAAAGCACAGGGTCGACGGACTGGTGTCCTGATGAACGAGGCGGGATCCGTCAGTATCGATGGCCCTCGCGCGGGAACGCTCGCCGAGCAGGTTATGAATCTGGCCGGGGGCTGCGTCTGTTGCGACACAAAGGAAGATCTTTCCTGGGGCATCGCGCAGCTTGTGCGCGATCATGGATCGGATGTGCTGATTCTGGAATGTTCAGGCCTCGCCGATCCGGCTGAAGTCGTCGACGCCGTGACGGATGCCTACACCGCGCGCTTGGCTTCCCTTGAACGGGTGATCGCGCTGCTACATCCGGTCTCAACCGAAGAGAGCCACTCCAGCGCCTATGTGACGACGCAAGCCATCCGATGTGCCGATGAACTCATCTTGAACAAACGAGATCTCTATGTCCCAGGCCACTGGGAACGGTTCCGCGCAGGCATCGTCGAACAAAATCCCTATGCCCGCCTATGGGAAACATCCCATGCCCGTCTCGATGCCGCAGACCTCTTGGCTCCACACCCTTCCAGGAAACCGACAGCTCCCACCAATGTACTTTTTGGCAAGGCACAGACCTCACCCCGGCCAAGGGCGGCCTATCATCCCATCGCCACCACAGTCCTGTTGCCTGGCCCTCTGAATCGTCAGCGGTTTTTAGCCTGGATCAAGACGATCCCAAAAGAACTCGAGCGGGCGAAGGGTTATTTCCGATTTGGAAGCGAGCCGGAGCTGCAAGAATTTCAATATGCGCTGCCAGGACAGTCCACGATTACGCCCGTCACGTTGCTCGACGAGCCGAACCCGGTGCTGGTGTTGATCGGCCGAGGATACGATCTGGATCGTCTGCAGGATGGGCTCTTAGCGACCGTTGAGAAACAAGCGAAGGCTCCTTGAAGTCTCACGGTCGTACTTCCGCCCCCTTGATTGGCGCGGTGACTGCCCCCACCTTCTGCCGGAACCTCGGCCACTGAAGAAGGGCTAAGGCCGCTCCTCCACCGAGTACTCCTCCGAGCATCCACCCACCAAGCACGTCAGTCACATAATGAGCGCCGATGTACACTCGAGCGAATCCTATGAGCGCGACGATCGGCCACGTCACCCAGCCTGACTTGGGATAGAGGACTTGCAGGAATGCCGCGATGGCGGCAGTGTTGGCCGCGTGGTTCGACGGGAAGCTGAACAACCCCCCGCAGCCGCTCGGTTCGACCTTGACGGCTTCGGCCAATGCCCGACAGGGTCGGACTCGTTCAAAGACCCATTTAAGCTGCCCACCAACGAAATCGGTGAGTCCGAC
>JANPKE010000293.1:0-2799 GCA_031425875.1 Nitrospirota bacterium | reverse complement strand
CTATACTCGAGCCTGATCCAATAATTTGTATCCAAGCGTCTTGACCGAGACAATCGAGTATAGTCAATTCGCCTGCATTGTCGCGATGTCGTTTTCAGCCTCCACAAGATCACTTCGAAACTTTTTACATAGACGTAAACTCTCTGTAACCAAACGTTGCCATCCATGCTGTATCACTGGCCTCAAGAGATTATAGGGAGGCCCCTACTGGCACAACCAAATGGCAGTTGAGTGAGAGCGCACGCAGCAAACTGCCCGCGCTCACGGGAGTGAACCACATGACCACGCGCGTGCGATTAAGAGAGGAACTCAGCCGGCAACGCACCTCACTGCTGACCGAATGGAACTTCTCGCTTGTTCCACCGTCTGAACGATCATGTTATGCAGACCCTGCCGATCAGGCATCGAACGATTTCGAACAGGATCTGGCCATTCAGGTAAGGACGAGAATGATCGCGAGGCTCAAGCGGATTGAGCGCGCTCTACAATTGACGCAGACCAAAAGCTATGGATGCTGTCGCCGGTGTCGCAAGGCGATTCCTTATGCTCGGCTGACGGTTCAGCCGGATACGCTGTTCTGCGTGTCTTGCCTTGCACGCATGGAGCGTAAACATTACGGACATTGATGACGAATCGCACGACGCCCCGGGGGAGCCGACCTGCCCTCCCAAGCCAGTGTCTGGCTCCTCCACGCTTGCCCTTTCTTTCAAGAGAAGGAACAAGCGTGACTTAAATGGAAGGTCTACTTTCGATGAAGGAGGTGGCTATGCAATGCGCACGCTGTGCCGGCATGAATGTACCCGAGATCATTGTTGAGGGAGGGGCGAAACTTTTCGTGATGCGTTGTGTTCACTGTGGGGACGTCATCGATCCTATCATCCTGATGAACCGCCGACGCCAACTCTCCATACGACTACGAACTTCAATCTATGGACGTAATCGGTCTACCTGGAATAGATCCGCAGTAATAATAAAGGAGAGCTGACCGAGGAGTGACCCACTGTGCAGAGCCTAAGACCAAAAGAGACACTACAAAATCGGATGAGATCGACGGCGATGTGACATCCTGGTCATCAGTCTCCAGCCCGCGCGCCTGCAACCAAAAGACCTTGACCTGCGGCTCCTCAATAATTGCAAACGTCAGTTGCGGTGAATTCACACTTTGGAAGACGATCTGCTCTGCAATTTTCCCGGTTAGTTTCTCCAGATCATCTGACAGCTGAAACCGCAGAGCATAACCCTAAGGAGGTTCAACTAATCAACGCGCATGCTTAAGCAAATATGACAACAGTATTCGGCGGCGCAAGGCCTTAGCAAACTTGAGTACCGGAGACACGAGCCATCGCCTTAAGCAGGATTCACTATGGTGTTCATGCTGTCGTCCATATGTCTGTCCTCCAGGCTTCAGTATCTGTACATCTCGCTGAGTTCGCATTTCACCCTCCTTCTATCTATTGCGGGCCACGGGCCTTGATTCCACAGACCCGCATCACCGTTTGTATGGTCAGGTCCCGATCCTCCCGCCATCGTCTTTCGTAATGACGATCGTCGCCGACCGGGGTCGCCCGCCGTTCGGGCCATCGGGCCAGGAGCTGAACTGCTTCGGATTGTTCGGATCACCCGGCAGGTCGTCCGGTCGTTCGCCCGGATGCTGAATCCCGACAAACATGGTTCGCCGATCCGGCGTCATGAACACACCGGTAATTTCGCATTGACTCGGACCGACGAGGAACCGTCTGGTCTCTCTGGTTTCAGGATGCGCAGCCAGCATCTGGTTATTGCCGAAACCGACATAGGCACCGGCGTTGATTGTGGAAGTTGACACATCGGTCTGAATCCAGACTAAGCCGCTGGGGTCCACATAAATCCCGTCCGGTGAACCATATTTATCGCCGGCGATCGTGGAACCGTGAGCCGGATTTGCGGGATCGCCGCAGAGGGCGAAGATATCCCAGCCGAAGGTCGGCTCGGTCCAATCCTGGCGATAATACCAGCGGATGATGTGACCGTAGTTGTTGATGGCTCGCGGATTCGCCGCATCTACCGGCGGACGGGCGGAACTGGCTGCGGTAGACCCGTCGGGGTTGTTGACCGACGGCGGAGTCGAGCCACGCCGGTTGTTATTCGTCAACGTCGCGATGGCCGTCAGATCTTTTGGAAACGTGTCGATCCATTCAGGCCGATCCATCATGGTCGCACCAGCGGCATCGGCTGCACCACGCGTATTGATGAGGATGTCGCTGAGCGACCATCCCGCCAAACGGGGATTGTCCGGTGTCAGGGGCAACCATTCGCCCACACCTTCCGCATGGAACTTGGCGACGTAGAGAATGCCGTCGTCGAGCGGATTGATCCCCTGCGCGCGCGCCTGACGCCACGGCAGGTTGGAGACATAGCGATAGATGTACTCGTTGCGCTCATCGTCGCCCATGTACACGACGACTTTGCCGTTCCGTGCTTCCTGTACCCAAGCTCCTTCGTGCTTGAGCCGGCCCAACGCAGTGCGTTTCACCGGGGTCGACTGCGGCTTGAACGGATCAATCTCTACCACCCAGCCGAAACGATTGGGCTCATTGGGCTCCTCATCGACTCGAAACCGTTTGTCGGTTGTGTGCCAGAGGTAGCCGAACCCTGCCGCGGTAATGCCATAGCGCTTCTCGAGAGTGGTTTGGGTCCCGTTCTTCCGGAAGTATCCGTTGAAATTTTCCTCGCAGGCGAGGTAGGTGCCCCAGGGCGTGAAACCCATGGCACAATTGTTTAATGTGCCCAACACCCGACAGCCGGTTGGGTCTTCGCTGG
>JANPKE010000292.1:0-3162 GCA_031425875.1 Nitrospirota bacterium | reverse complement strand
ATCTGTAAGGGGGGAGCACAAGCGGTCATGAAGGACGATACAAGACACAGGATGAACGTCACCAGATGCCGAAGTTTGCATGGGCAGAGAATCGAGCCGGTGATGGGGTTACTCCAGTTGAATGACCGTTTCATCCGTCTTAACATTGTCGCCCTCGGCAGTCAGGATCGCAACGACTCTCCCATCGATTGGCGCCGGCACCCGGCTTTCCATCTTCATCGCTTCAATGATCAACAGAGGATCCCCGGTCTTGACGCGATCGTCGACGGCCACCAGGAGTTTCACCACTCGGCCGGGCATAGGTGGAGCCACATCACCTGGTTTTGATGGTCTGGGACGTTTGGGTTTTCCTGCCGATCCCGTATCCTGGGACTCCGGGATACCGGCGAGCACTTCCTGGATGGGTTCGAGCGACACTTCTTCGAGTTTATCGTTGACCCGAATGTAGTAGGGCTTCCGTCCATCGATCTTTCGACCGGAGCCTGAGACCTTCACATGATAGGTCTCACCGTGCACCGTCACGTTGAATTCCACGGGAGCCAAGTGTAATTCGTGGGCAGTGGTGGGCCCTTTCGCCGATCCCAATTCGAGCGGCTCAGGGGTCAACTCCCCTTTCTCGCGGGCTTCGAAAAAGTCTCGAGCGATGGTGGGAAACAGCACGAACGACAGCTGGTCCTCGACGGTCTGAGCCGAGTCCGGAAGCTCTTTTTTCGCCTCATCCAATTCCGGCTCCAGGCGATCAGCCGGCCTGGTCTTGACTGGCGTTTCATCGCCGGTGGCGCGTGCCATCACGTCGAGGTCGACCTGTCCAGGAGCACGGCCATACAATCCCAAGAAATAGTTTTTCGTTTCGGTGGTGATGACTTTGTATCGATCACCGGTCAGCACATTGAGTGTCGCCTGCGTGCCGACGATTTGGCTGGTTGGGGTGACGAGTGGGGGATAGCCCATTTCCTTTCGCACACGCGGGACTTCGTCGAGGACTTCTTTCATCCGGTCCAGGGCATTCTGCTCCGTCAACTGCGCGGCCAAGTTCGACAGCATCCCGCCGGGGATCTGCGACATGAGAATTTCTGCATCCACGCCGGTAAAATCGCTCTCGAACTGGCGGTATTTGCGGCGAACCGTTCGGAAGTGTTCGGTGATCGGCTGGAAGGATGCGAGATCCAGTCCAGTATCGTAGGGGGTATTCTGAAGGGACGCGACCAGTGTTTCCGTCGCCGGGTGCGAGGTTCCCCCTGCCAGCGGAGAGATGGAGGTATCGAGCATATCGAGGCCTCCGAGGATCGCCATCAACGAGGTCATAGACGCCATACCGGATGTGTAATGCGAGTGAAGATGCAGTGGGACCTTGACGGCGGCCTTCAGCCGACGCACCAGACGGTAGGCGTCGAGGGGGGCCAAGAGTCCGGCCATGTCCTTGATACAAATCGTATCCGTCCCCAGATCTTCCAACTTCTTGGCCAGATCCACAAACCGGTCGATGCTATGGACCGGGCTGACGGTGTAACAAATGGTGGCTTCCGCATGTTTGCCGCAGGCTTTCACTTCGCTGACGGCCCGATCGAGATTCCGCACGTCGTTAAGGGCGTCGAAGATGCGGAAGACATCGATGCCGTTCGTGGCCGACCGTTCGATAAACCGCTCCACCACGTCGTCGGCGTAATGGCGATAGCCAACTAGGTTTTGCCCGCGCAACAGCATTTGGAGCTTAGTGTTGGGCATGGCAGCCCGCAGGGCCCGGAGCCGTTCCCAGGGATCCTCTTTTAGAAAGCGCAAGCAGGTGTCGAAAGTGGCCCCGCCCCAGACTTCCAGCGACCAATAGCCAACCCCATCAAGCTTTTGCGCGATGGGCAGCATGTCTTCCGTGCGCATGCGCGTCGCCAGCAATGACTGATGGCCGTCCCGCAGTGCGACATCCGTAATCAGGACCGGTTTACCGGCGGCTGGCGTGATCGTGAACTCGCTGGGGCGAGACGCGACGCTTTTTGAGGTCTTGATCGCCGGAGCGGACGATCTGGTCTTTTTCTTCGGTTTCTTCGTTGGTGGTCGTCTTTTCGCCATGATGGTTACTACATTTCTTTGGGAAGCAGAGGGTTTGTCTGAATTAGAGTCCTTCGTAGGCGGCGATCGCGGCAGACAGTGCCAGCACCAGATCCTCCGGCTGCTCAAATTCGTGATACGAGTACAGCTCAGGGTGGGTGTCCAGATACGACGTGTCGAAACGTCCCGCGATAAAGTCCGGTTCCTGCATAATCGCTTCCATGAAAGGGATCGTCGTCTTGAGACCTCGAAGGACATATTCTTCCAGCGACCGCCTCATCCGGCTGACGGTTTCTTCCCAGGTGCGGCCCCGGACCGTCAACTTGGCCAGCAGGGCATCATAATAGGGCGGCACGGTGTAATCCTTGTACACCGCTCCGTCGATGCGCACACCGATTCCACCGGGAGAGAGATACGCCGTCACAGTGCCCGTACAGGGCAGGAAATTGTTTTTTGGGTCTTCCGCATTGATCCGGCACTGGATCGCATGGCCTTGGAGGATCACGTCCTTTTGCTGAATGCTGAGCGGTAGGCCTGCCGCAATCTTAATCTGATTCCGAACGATATCGATGGCCGTGATCTGCTCCGTCACGGTATGTTCGACTTGGAGGCGCGGATTCATTTCAATGAAGTAGAATTTCCCCTGCTGATCGAGCAGAAACTCCACGGTGCCTGCGTTGTCGTAGTTCACCGCGCGCGCAATGGCGATGGCGGCATCGCCCATCTCTTCCCGGAGTTGCTGGGTCAGAATCAACGAGGGGGCGATCTCGATCAGCTTCTGGTGTCGTCGTTGGATCGAACAGTCTCGTTCTCCAAGATGGATGATGTTTCCGTGCCGATCACCCAGTATTTGGAACTCGATATGATGCGGCCGCTCGATATATTTTTCGATGAAGACGCTGCCGTCGCCGAAGGAGGCCTGCGCCTCGCGCGAAGCGACTTCCATGTTCTCTCGCAGCTCCTCGTCGGACCTGACCACGCGAAGCCCGCGACCGCCGCCGCCGGCGCTCGCCTTGATCATGACCGGATAGCCTGCTAGTTTTGCAAAGGCCAGGGCTTCTTTGACGGTGGTAATAGCCCCATCCGTACCGGGCACGATCGGGACGCCCGCTGATTCGG
>JANPKE010000291.1:0-2350 GCA_031425875.1 Nitrospirota bacterium | reverse complement strand
GATCGCTCGCGGCTACCAGACTGATCATGTCGGTCAGATCGATCTCTGTCGGAATCCTCCCGACTCCCCTTGCCTCCTCGATCGCCACGGTCTCCCCGATCGCGATCGCCTCCCGAGCCGCTTTGGTCATCGTCCTTGAAGAGGCGATCGCTTCGTTCTCCACGGCTCACTTGCTCACGAAGCGCTTTGAGACTGGCACGGCCTTCTTCAAAATCGGACCCTCGCCGTTTGACTTCTCGGCTCAGATCCAAGAGTTCGGATGCGCGATACCCCTGTTTAATTCCTTCACCGATCAAGGCCGTTCCATCTTTAGCCGGAATCCGCCCCTCTTTCATCACGGCCAGACTTTTTGCACCGGCCGCTAACTCTTCCTGCGTCGCCTTATGGCGGCCTTCCTGCGACAATCGGCTCAGCTCCCGCACCTCCTCGACAGTTGCTCCACGGGAAAGGGCTTCAGCCATTGTTTCGATCGCGCGTTGGCGATTCCCCTCGGACAGGCCGCGGCCTTTCGCTTCTTCCAGCACTTCGTGAGCGGATTCGAGTCGGGACGTCATCTGCCGCAGCACCGGATCGATACGCTTGGGTTCAACCCCTTTCGCCAGACCTTCTCTCATCTTATTGAGCAACGACTCGGTGGGAAGCCCCCTCTCGCCGGCCTTGCTTACATGATCGAGCAAGGGAGTAATCTCGTTCTCCGAACGGCCCTGTGCCGAACCAAGCCGAGTGATGGCTTCTCGATCCTGGACCGAGAGGGGTTCGGCCCAGACCGAGGTAGCGGTTAACGCTACCATCAAGCTCAGCGCCCCCATCGCTATGTCGATTCGCTTCCTCATCGTCTTACCGTACGATCACTACTCCGTTGGTTTGCCCGAACCCATCAATGACAAAATCCTCGGCTTGGGGAGGCGTCATCCATCGGACTCCATCGATCACATACATGAACGTATGCTCTCCTTCAGCCAGCGGCACCTCTACCGACCAGAGAGAGGAGCCATCCACCATCTTCATCGGCATCGTTCCTTTGGTCCAGCCGTTGAAGGACCCGACGAGAGACATCTGTTTGGCTCCAGGCGCGAGCACCGTGAAACGCACGGCCCCGGTCAGTGGCCTGGGCACGCTCGGCTTCAGCAACGAGGGCTTGGCACAGGCCCAGGAACCACACAGCAACATGACCGCAATGAGGGTCGTCAAGGATGGCCGGCTGAGCCCATTCAGTCCCATTCCCATGTGCGGGAGAGTACATACAGACTAGACCCGTTGCAAGAGATTCCAGACGCACGCTAGATCGCCACATCAAGCACCGCATTCTGCGCGCCGAATCCATCGGTGGCTTCTTCCGCCGCCAGCGGATCGGCAATCCATTGTTTCCCGTCGATGACGAACATGTATTGATAACGACCGGGCTTCAGTGGGATGGTTGCCGTCCACACCCCGCCGTCCGACCGCTCCAGTTTAGTCTGGGTTGGATCCCACCCGTTGAAGTCTCCCGCAACGGAGACCGATTGTGCAACCGGTTGCAGAAGGATCAGCCGGACGAATACCGTCGGCTGCTGCGTCGTACCAGCTGCAATCGTCTGAGCCGGGGTAGTTGCAACCGGCACCTCCACGACTCGCTCCGGCATCAATGTCAACACACCAGTCATCGACACAATTGCAACGCAGGCCGCAGCTGCGGCACCGGCAAGGTTCCACTCCAATGTCCGTGGTGTCGTCACAGCGGCATACATCCGCTCCCACCAACTTAGGGCAGGTGGGGCAACCTTGGCCTTCAACTCAGTGAAGAACCTAGCCGAGGGGGTGATCCTCGGCAATTGCGCCGCCTCGGCAATCACCATCTCAAGATTGAGCCACTGCCGGCGCAACGTCGGGTCGGCGTCGACCGCGTGCAGAAAGGCAACCCGCCCCTCAGGGCTTAAATCGTGGTCGAGGAATCGTTGAATCGATAGTTCATGTTCATTCATCGCAGCACCGTCGTGAGGGTCCGCTCCTAGCGACTCGGATTGAGTGACGCCAACTCACGGCTGAGTTGTAGCCGCCCCTTATAGACCCGCATTTTCAAGGTGTCACCGTTCACACTCAGAATCTGTTCCATTTCCTCGTAGCTCAGTCCTTCAACGTGCTTCAGCACGAATGCTTCTCGGTAGAGAGGCGGCAATCGCTGGATGGCCTGTTCCAACTCAAGTGCAACTTGCTGTTGCGACAAGAGACGTTCAGGGGTTCGTAGTTCGGCAACATGACTGTCCAGCGTTTCATCCGCGTCGACATCATAGGGGCCCTGTCCAGGTCGTTTGGCTCGCAACCAATCTTTGCACTTATTGGCCGAAATCCGGTAGAGCCAGGTCGAAAACTT
>JANPKE010000290.1:0-4105 GCA_031425875.1 Nitrospirota bacterium | reverse complement strand
GTGATTATTATAGCTTCAGCCCTCTGGCTTGCAAAGAGAACTCGCTAGGCTTTCGGTTGGACCATCGGTGAGGAGTCTGAATTAGCCTCCTTGCCGCTATCTTCCTCGACAGGCTTTTCTTCTTCCGGCACATCGAACCACTGGACCAACATCTCTTCCCACCAGGCTTCGGTCACGTCTGCTCCTGGATCCGTACCCAGAAAGGCCACATCCTCTTGCTTGAGGGATGCCCCAACGAGCTGCGGTTGAAACTTCCCCCGATTGATGACTTCCTTGGTGGCATAACCGCCGATGATCCAAGAGTCCGGATCGGCTCGGCGAGACTTGTAGGCTTTCAAGCCATGCTTGAGATATATGAAGATCTGCTGCTGAACCGGATCGGTGACGCCGGTCTGTGGAAGACTGAGCGTTTTTTCTATCTGCTTTCGCCAATGCCGATCGTCGTAGCGAGACGTAATCAGCTGCAGCATCTTCTTTCCCAGCTCAGTATCAAGTGGCATCGTCGTTACTTGCGGCTATACAGGCCGGTGAAGGAAGCTTTGGCCAGGGCATTCTGATTGAGATCGTACCCGACCATTGCGCCGGATGCCTGAGGCTTCAACGACAATTGATCTGTTTTTAATGCGTACACCGTAAAGATGTACCGATGTGCCTTGTGGCCGGGAGGAGGACAGGGGCCACCGTAGCCGGGCTCACCGAAATCCGTCAGGCTTTGCACCGCGCGTTGCGGCTCACCGGAGCCGCCCGGCTTTCCGGCGCCCGCGGCGAGTGCCGAAATATCCGGAGGAATGTTGAAGATGACCCAGTGCCACCAACCACTGCCGGTCGGCGCATCGGGATCATACATGGTCAGGGCAAAACTCTTGGTCCCCTTCGGAGCGTTGGCCCAACGCAATTCCGGAGACACATTGTCGCCGGTGCATCCAAATCCGTCGAAGACATGCGCCTTGCCGATCGTGCCTTTATGCTTGATGGTCGGACTGGTGAGCTGAAAATCGGTCGCAGCACTGATGCCAGGCATGAGTGCGATCGCACATAGAATGCTGCTCCAAATCAGTCTCATACCTCGAGTCTCTCTCTTAAATATAGAAAAGTTCGTTTTCGCGTTGCGCGAGCTAACCGAGCTGTTGCTTGAAGAAGGTCCTGGTTCTGGCCCAGGCGTCCTTCGCGGCGTCCGGTCGATACACGGATGGGTCGGTGTCTCGGAAAAATGCATGCGGCGCGCCAGCGTAGGTCTTAATCTCGCCGGCTTTCCCATACTTCTTTAATGCCGTGGCCAGTCGCTGGACATCCGCCTTGGTAATCCAGCCATCGTCTTCACCATAGAGGTACAGCACCGGGCAGGCTAGCTTCTGAATCGGCATATCAGGGTTCGGCACTTGGCCGTAGAACGGCACTGCCGCTTTGATCTCCGCATTGACGCAGGGCAGCATGAGCGCATAGGAGCCGCCCATGCAGAACCCGGTGACGCCGATCCTCTTGGCATCGACCTCCGGAACCGATTTCAGATAGGCCAGGGTGGCATTCAAATCGGCGAGGCCGTCTTCCTGTTTCAGCGTATTCATGAACTTGCCGGCTTCACCGGCATCTGTCGTGAGGGCATGGCCCAGGCGAGAATAGAGGTCCGGAGCGATAGCCACATAGCCTTCTGCCGCATAGCGCCTCGCAATATCTTTTATGTGGTCCGTGAGTCCCCACCACTCCTGGACGACGATGATGGCCGGTCGTTGCGCTTTGGTGTGCGGAGCTGCGACGAACGCCTTCATCGTCACGTTTCCGCTCTGATACTGAACGGTCGTTTCTCGGATAGATTCAGCCATGGGTCCGACCAAGCTCAAGACTCACAATTCAACCCTGTGCCTCATGAGCGGCTAGTTGCCTGCCACCATCAGTTCTGAAATTTTCAGCGTCGGGCTCGCGATTCGTCCCCGGAACACGAGATCGCTCCCAATCACTTCGATATCCTTAAACATCTGCTTGAGATTCCCCGCGATGGTGATTTCTTCGACGGGATAGGCCAATTCTCCGTTTTCAATCCAAAACCCGCTGGCCCCTCGTGAGTAATCACCCGTGACCATATTGATTCCGAATCCGATCAACTCGGTGACGTAGAGCCCTTCCTTAACTGAACCGATAATCTCCTGAGCGCTCTTCAATCCTGGAACGAGATAAAAATTCGTCGGACCGACGGACGGACTCTCGCCCACACTCCGTGATGCGTTACCGGTCGAGGGTAGCCCCAGTTTCCGTCCGGAATAGGTATCGAGCAGATAGCTCTGTAGCACACCACGCTCCACGATCGTGTTCTTGCGCGTGGCCAATCCTTCACCGTCAAACGGGCGAGATCCAAGGCCTCCGGCCATCCGGCCGTCGTCGTACACGGTCATGAGATCGGACGCAATCGTCTGACCAAGCTTATCGAGAAGGAACGAGGCCCGTTTATAGAGACCGTAGCCGGAAATAGCACCACACAAGTTTGCGAGCAGGCTCCCAGCCGTCTCTTGGTCGAACACCACCGGCACTCGCTTGGTCGCCACCTTGCGTGCGCCCAGACGGCGAACGGCTCGTCCGGCCGCCTCCTGCCCGATCGATTCCGCTGAGGCCAGTCGTGCAAATTTGCGCTGCACCTCATACCAGGCATCCCGCTGCATAGCCCCGGTTGTGGACTCAGTCGCAATTGGAGAGACGGATAGCGAAAAGTTGGAACTCTTATAGGACCCGACGAAGCCATGGCTGTTCGCCAGCACCACACGTCCCGATGATGAATCAAACTCCGCACCTTCCGAGTTCGTAATGCGTGGATCAGCGGCAAACGCCGCTGCTTCTCCGCGCTTGGCCCAATCAATCTGCGTTTCCGTATCGAGCACGGTCTCATCATAGAGATCGAGACTCGGCTGGTCTGTCGCCATCTGAGCCGCATCCGGTAACCCTGATACGTCATCCTCAACAACCGCCCTAGCCAAGGTGCAGGTGTCTGCAACAAGCCGTTCGAGAGAGTCTTGTGAAAAGTCGGATGTCGAGGTCGTCGCCGAACGTTTTCCGATGAAGACGCGTAGTCCGAGCCGCTTCTCTCTCGCCTTCGTCAATCGATCGACTGTGCCGACCCGCACTTGGACCGAAAAGGTCTCACCATCGGCCACCACGATATCGGCCTCTGTCGCACCGCACGCTTTCGCACGAGCCAGGACATTGGCAGCCAACTGCGCATAGCCGTTGGCGATTGTGGCAGGCTCTGTTCCTCGTTGCCCTTGATGCACGCGCCCTCTTTTCTGTCAGTTGTCATTTGGTCGGCCTCTTTGTGGACCGTGAGACCAATGACTAGTGACTCTCTTACCTCTGCGTACCGCCGACCGTGATTTCGTCGATCTTGATGGTCGGCAAGCCGACCCCAACCGGCACCGATTGGCCGTCCTTCCCACACGTCCCGATCCCATTGTCGAGTTTCAGGTCGTGCCCCACCATCGAGACCTTGGTGAGAATCTCCGGCCCGCTCCCGATCAATGTCGCTCCCTTCACCGGCTTCGTGATCTGTCCATCCTCGATAAGGTAGGCCTCACTGGCAGAGAACACGAACTTCCCGTTGGTGATATCAACCTGCCCACCGCCGAACGAGACAGCATAGAGCCCTTTTTTGACCGACCGGATAATGTCCTGGGGATCCGACTCACCGGCCAACATGAAGGTATTCGTCATCCGGGGGAGCACCACGCTTTGATAATTCTCACGCCGACCGTTGCCGGTCAGAGGAATGCCCATGAGACGAGCGTTGAGCTTATCGGTGATATAGCGGCGGAGAATGCCCTTCTCGATGAGTGTCGTGCAGCTGGTTGGCGTTCCCTCATCATCCATATTTAACGAGCCTCGGCGAAATGGAAGGGTTCCATCGTCGACGATCGTGCAGACGTCCGACGCCACGCGTTTCCCGATCAGGCTTGAGAAGGCCGACGTCTTTTTCCGGTTGAAGTCAGCTTCCAAGCCATGTCCGATCGCCTCGTGCAGCAGGATCCCGGGCCATCCACCGGCCAACACCACGGGCATCACCCCGGCCGGAGCATCCACAGCGGACAAGTTCAGGATCGCCTCTCTCGCCGCTTCTCGCGCATAC
>JANPKE010000289.1:0-2068 GCA_031425875.1 Nitrospirota bacterium | reverse complement strand
GGGGGGGGCTTGGCTTCGCCAAACCATTGATACCGATGGCGTGCAATCATGCGATAGCCCCATTCGGCCAGCCGCTTTGCGGAAGGGAACCCTAACCACCACAGCAGAAGTTTCCCACCTGGGAGGTTAGGGACGAGAGGGAGAAACGCGTCGAGCCCTTTGAGCACTTCTCCTGAAGGTCGAATCAAGAAAGCCGTCTCAGGACGACCAGGACGATACTCTCGCCCTAGGGCCAGTTTGGCCTCATCGCTCTGATATGTGAGGAACCTGACACCCGTTCCCGATTGACCAACTCGCAGTTGGTCAATCTGCGCTTTTGCGAAAATGCACAGCCGACATTCCCCATCATACAGCAGAAGACAGGCCTGCTCGGGCAACTGATCCTCCGCTAACTGATCGGTAGCTATCATGGAAACAGGCTCACGCTCAAGTATTCACGACAACCAGACACCCATTGCCGAACTTTTCTTCGACAGTCTATAGTCACCGGATGCAACAACGCCCCTTGCTAGCTCTAGTACTCAGCACCCTCATCGTTGAGGCAGGGTTTCTCTTCGTACAGAATGGCACCTCCACTCCACTCGCCATGGATTGGAAGATGAACTTTTTTATCCTCATACCCCTTGGACTCGCTCTTTTGATTTGGTTCCAGTTTCGATGGGCATCAGCGGTTTGTGTCTTCTACGCTACGGTTGGGTTGGCAATGGACGTCGCTACGATCGTACAGGCACCAGCAAAGGATTCAGAAGGTGTTCTCTCCTTGATGGCCAGCGGAGTCAGCGGGCTTTTTTATCTCTGCTTGATCGTGTTTGGCGGACTGTCGTTTTTGGACGTGGGCCAGGGACCGAGGCCTCCAGAATCCCGCCCTCCCAGTCCTCCGTCCCTTCCTTGAGTGGGATGGGCTTGACGCTGATGAATCCAGCTTCTTTCAGCCATCTCGTCGTTTCCGATGCGGAATAGGTATTTCCACCTCGCGTGAACAACAACATCGAGACAGCAAACAGACTTGCTTCTACTGGATACAAACCTTTGCGATCATGCAGAAACGCGTCTTGGATGATGAATCGGCCCCCCGGCCTCAATGCAGCCCAAGCTCGGCGAAAAATAGCCTGGTTCTCTTCGGGCGAGTATATGTGCAGCACGTTCGAATACCAGATCACATCATAGGTCCCAGGGATGGGTTCGCCGGAGAAATCAAGCGGGAGATAGGAGAGTCGCCGCCTCACTTTGTGAGTGCAGGCGATTTCTTTAGCTACCTCAAGCGCAGCCTCTCGATCACAGACGGTGGCGCGCAGCGTTGGGTGCTTCGCGAGAAACGCCATGGCGTAGGTGCCTGGCCCTCCACCAAGATCCAGCAGTGTTTTAGAACCAGCGAAAGAAATCTGGGCTGCAATTGCCGGGGCAATTTCCAATGTCCTGTGGTGCATGGCCCAGGTGAATTGTCGACGGTAGTCGGGACTGTCTGGAGTATCATGGTCGATCGGCAAGCCACTCCGCATGGATTCCAACAGTCGTATCCAGTCCGCCCAATGGCTTTTGATCAAATTCAAATAGCCGCCTCGATAGGCGCGATGGTCCGCATTCAGCGCAGTTGCTCCCAACCGGCTATTCTTATAGCTGGCTCCTTTTTTCTGTAATATTCCGACCGCTGCGAGGTTACGACACAGGATGCTCAAACCCCGTTCGCTGACTCTGAGCTCCTTGGCAAGATCGGGGATCGTCCACGATCGGTCGCCGACGATCGTAAAGAGATCCAGTTCCAGCGCAACCAACAACACTCGTGGCAATCGATAGGCTGAGACAGCGTCCCGAAACTCGTCGAAAGTCGCGATCCGTTGAGTCACGATGCGCGTCCGATTTGCCTGCGACACCATCGGAGGAGATCTTCAAGCTTGGCACGATTCTGCAGATCGGCACCTCGCGCGAATGTGATCGCTACAAACTCGTCCGTCATCTCGGTCTCCTCCACAAACCCGGATTGAAGGAGGAGCGCCCGGTATTTGGCGACAGCCGGCTGGAGAAAGTATTTGGCCTGTTTCGCAACTTCATCGGTTCCTAAGTCCTCTGG
>JANPKE010000288.1:0-16241 GCA_031425875.1 Nitrospirota bacterium | reverse complement strand
GACGAGACTTCCAGTTC
This sequence comes from Nitrospirota bacterium, assembly GCA_031425875.1. Lineage (GTDB taxonomy): Bacteria > Nitrospirota > Nitrospiria > Nitrospirales > Nitrospiraceae > Nitrospira_D. The sequence continues at coordinate 16,224 of JANPKE010000288.1, read as the reverse complement.
GGCAGGAATTTGAAAATTTTCATCGACATTTATGGTCAGGATAAGTACCCGCTCGCCTAACTCCTGCCGCAACTGTTCCAATTCCTTCATTAAAGCCTGGCAATGGCCGCAGCCTGGCCTCCAGAATTCGACCAATACCGGAACAGTGCTTACCTCCACCACCCGGTCAAACTCTCGATCGGTGACGGCTTGGAGCATGGAACTCATAGTTGCCTGTTCTGCACCAACAGCGGCTTCAGGATGTGTGCGATCTGCTCAGCAAACAGCCGATATCCAGCAGTGGTCAGGTGAATTCCATCGTTTGAGTAGATCGCAGCCAACTGCCCACTGTCCGGATCTGCAGTAGCTGCGAAAAGATCGACGCAGGCAAGGCCTTTGGAACCGGCGTAATCTTGGATACGTTGGTTCAATTGGTTTCGCCGGGCAAGGTGCTCGGCAACCCACTCCTGTCCATCTCGGGTACCCGAAGCATCTTCCACTCGAATCGAGGGTACCGTCACAGGAATCGGAACCGCACCCATCGCCAAGGTCTGTTCGTACATCGTGGCCAGATTGCGCATGATTTCGGACAGTGACGCGTTGCACCCCAGATCATTCGTGCCGCCCAGAATCGGGACATAACCCGGTTGGTGATCGAGCACATCGCCTTGGAACCGCTTGACCATTTCACCAGTCAACTCACCACAAATTCCACTGGTGCGAACCACTGCTCCCCCGCCTAAAAAAGACTGTAAGAACTGCCCATACGGAGTCTCCCGTCCAACCGGATTGTCCTTGGTCGGCGACTGAAACCCAGCCGTCAGACTATCGCCGAAACAGATCACGAGGGAAGTTCTACTCATAGTGCGGCTCGATTCTACCGATGCCACTCGTGGCAAACAAGCCATTGGATCACGTACGTATTCGGAGTAGTACGACTGCAGAGAACGGCGATTTTCTTGACGAATCTGTGATCTGCCGGTAGGTCTTATCTATGACGACGGACCTCAAAACGGCTCAAGAAATGATGGCCGCTGCAGTCGCCGCACGCACGGCTGAGGATCCGGAGATCGTTTCCGTCAAACGTGTATTGAAACTGCTGGACAAGACAGCCAAATCGAACCGCACGTATGGCTCATCAAATCCTGTTGCGCTAAAATTTACGCAGCAGCTGTTCGAAGAACTGACCAATCATCTCACTGCGTATTCAAGACTGGCTTTCCTCGTTCAACGATCCGAATTGCTGTGCAAGGACCATGTCGTGTACCAGACAGAGAAGAATGGAGGAAGCGAGAGCCTCGCCTTCAAGCTGTACGCCGACGGCATCCGAGAACTCGTCCTGCACGAGGGGCTCACACAAGAAGAGCTATCGCTCTTCCTCGCCTCCTTATGGAGCGACGTCGCCTCAAATGAGGACGACGATGATATCGTCACGCGCCTGTGGTCTCGGAATCTGTCGACGATCACGCTCGCCACGGCCGAAGAACTCTCAAAGTCGTCGGTAGCGAACGACGGCTTTACGCGCCCTGACGGTAGTATGAGTTCATCGGATTCGACACTCAGAGAGTTACTGGACCGGGAACGAGAACGCAAAAAGCGGGTCAAAGAAGGGACCGACTCTGAAGGCAGTGGTTCCGGAAACGCTAAAAATCGTTTCCAGTCTGGACTTGCAGGCTATGAGGTCACAGAAGAGGAACTGGCCGTCCTCGTGCACGATATCGAGGTAGAGCAAAAACAAGATAGCCTCATGTACATCCTAGACATGTTGACCGCAATCCTCGCCTCAGAGAAGTCTCCCGCGTTGCTGACGAAACTCCTCAGTCTGTGGGGCACCATCGTGGAATCCCTTCTGTGCGAAGGTAAATGGACGGTATTGGAGAACGTCTTAAATCTCCTCCACGAAACGGATGCCGTGCGGCCAGATCTGAGCGAGGAACACAAGCAACAGTTGGCCTCGCTCCTCAACGGACTCGGCCGCACTGAACGAGTGAAGATGATCGAGGGCTATCTCAACCGAAGCCCAGACGCCGACGTGAAAGGGCTTTCTACCATCTTACTACTGCTGAAGGCGGATGCCGCCCCCTCACTCTGTTCGCTTCTCGCGAACGTCACGTCACCGGTTCACCAGGCCATTGTGTCAGAGGCCCTCGTCACCCTCGCGAAGGACCACCCGGATCCCTTGTTGCGAGGGCTATCGGATCGTAGGCCTGGGTATGTTCGCAATCTGCTTTCGATTCTTATCAAGTGGAATAATCCCAAGTTCGCCGATCCGGTCGAAAGATTAACCCGATATCCTGACGCGCAGGTTCGTCGGGAAGTAGTCCGTGCGCTCGGCCTGTTCCGACCCAACGGCAATGGCACGAAACTCGTCTCCCTCTCGACCGATGAAGATGATGGGGTTCGCTTTGCTGCGCTGAAGCTGCTCATGTCCGGCCAGTACACCGTTCCTTTCTCCCAATGGTCCCCTCTTCTATCAGAAGAAGGCTTTATGGATCGCCCCATCAGTGAGCGGCGAGCAATCTTTCAGGCTGTGCGCGCCACGTGCGGCGACGAAGCGGTTCCCTATTGGCAAGGTCTGATGACCGAGTGGACATGGACGAATCGGAGAAAAAAAGAAGAGCTGGCGGTCCTGGGAGCAGAAACACTCGGAAAACTCGCCACCCCTGCCGCCATCGCCGCGCTCTCACTTGGGGCCAAAAAAGGAAGTGCCGCAGTTCGCCAGGGCTGCGCCGCGGCATTGTCGCAAGCTCAACGGCTACAACGCAGCCTCCCCTCAACCGGTGCGACACACTAGGACACGTGATCGTGAAAGAAAGCCAGTCGCAGCCTCTGCAAAACCCGCCCAGCGAAGATCAGATCCAGCCGCTCCTGACACACGAAAAGTCGTTATCACGAAAGATCGGTCAAGGGTCAGAAGCTGGAGATATCCTCGACCAACAGTTGGTGATGCTGGGATTCCAGCTCATCACACAGTTGAATACACTGATTAATACGTCGAAGATCCATGGCCGTGCCAATGCCGCTCTCGACAAACCCGTCGAAACGATGCTGACCCTCATTGAAACCCTCGCCCACGACCAACCCGTCACCTTGTGGGTGCAGGACGATTTCCTCTTCCTCGGTGAGAACCATCTAAAAGTGACGGCACAACAAATGCTGGTCGTCTCAAGCGTTCTTGACGCCTTGAAAAAGTGGAAGATCGGCGGCCTGACGTTTTCCTCTTCGGTTTCTTCCAAGGACCTTCGAGAGTTCGCCCACCTCTTTGTCAGTCTCGACTCGACCACGAAATCGATCGAGGACTTCCGGCAGGAATTGGTCAACCTGGCCGTGGCCGGCATCGAACTGAAGGACCCTCGATTACTCAACCTCAAAGAAGATCTTCCAGAAAACAGAAGTTCGAAAGCTCAGCACAAAGTACGCTCAAAAACTGCGTATGGCAAAGCCGCCGATGCGGTGGGCAGTCTGACGCAGTCGTCCCGCGATGGCAAAGCTTTGAGCTTTAAGCAGGCAAAACGTGCCATTCAAAATATCGTCGACCTGATGATGCAGGACGAGTCGATCATGCTGGGCCTCACCACGCTTCGCTGCCACGATCAATACACCCATAACCACTCTGTCAACGTCTCGCTCCTCTCCATTGCGCTCGCAAACAGAGCCGGCTATCCGAAAATCGAACTGGCTGATCTCGGCTTGGCCGCGCTGTTTCACGACATGGGAAAGTCGACCATTCCCCTGGAAGTCTTGAATAAACCCGGTGAGTTCACGGAAGACGAGTGGACGATGATGCGCAACCATCCCACGGAAGGAGTCTTGAGCCTCACGCAGTTACGCGGGATCACCAACCTTCCGGCCCGCATGGCCGCAGCATCCTTCGAACACCACATGAACTTGGATTATTCCGGCTATCCCAAGTTAAAGACACCGTGGAAACTCTCTCTGACGGGACGCATCCTCACAATCGCCGATTGTTACGATGCCATGACATCGTCCCGCGTCTACCGCCGTGAACCGATGTCACCCTCAAAAGTACTCAATATGATGCTTTCGAAATCCGGGAAAAGTTTCGACGTGACCTTGCTCAAACTGTTCGTCAATTGCGTGGGAATCATTCCAATCGGAAGTCTGGTCGTCCTCGATTCGGATGCATTCTCCGTCGTGCTCAAGCCTGCCATCGATACGACTGAGAGCGAGCGGCCAGTCGTCAAAGTTATTGCCGATGCGCAAGGAACTCCCATCGATAACGGCCCCGAGTTGGATTTGACCGAGAAGGATGATGCCGGCGAATACCGCTACAGCATCATTCGGTTGGTTGACAATACGGAGCACAAATTCGACACGAGCCGTTACTTCGTCTAGCCCTCCTACCCATCGCGCCTCTCGCCCGCAACGTCTTCCTCTTCGCTTGACAGCCTGAATTCCGATCTTCGACAATGCACAAATGGGTGAATATGTCGTCATCGAACGATTGGAGTTCCGCGGTCGCTGCGGTGTGACGCCCGAGGAACGCGCCCGCCCACAACCCCTTGCGGTCGATTTTGAATTGGACTGTCGACTGGAGGCAGCAGGATTATCCGACGATCTTGGTCATACGATCGACTACGCGACCGTGGCTCAGCGTGTCGTCGACATCGGAACCCTTCAAGAGTCTCAGCTGCTGGAAACACTGGCGGAACGGCTCTTGGCAGCCCTGTTCGATGAATTCCCGATCAGTCGCATTAAGCTGTGGTTGCGGAAGTTACATCCCCCAATCCCCTATGTGACCCGCTCCGTCGGAATCAACATTGAGCGCACAAGACTCGCGCAGCACGTCCTCCGCACAGAGCCACCACCGGCCCAGTTTCTCGCCCAACAACTCCATCGTCTTCCTAAAGGCAAGGTCCTCGATGTGGCCTCCGGTAGCGGACGTCACGCACTGTTCCTCGCCTCGCTGGGCTACCAGATTGACGCTGTTGATCGCGACGAACAGGCCCTCGCACGGCTTTTGACTCACGCCCAAACAAGACATCTCACTGACATCAGTTCGCGAGTGCTGGATCTGGAGCCGCCACCACCGCAAGAGCCGCATCTCGGACATGAGGCGTACGATGCCATTCTCGTCTTCTTTTACCTGCACCGACCGCTCTTCCCCTCTCTTATCGAGGCGCTGAAGCCCGGCGGTGTGTTGCTATATGAAACCTTTACTGTCGATAACCACGTCCAGCGCCAGCATCCAAAGCGTCGAGAGTTTTGCCTTACACATAGTGAACTCCTACGCCTCACATCCGGCCTCCGCATTCTCCATTATGACGAAGGGCTCCACGAAGGAACGAGCGAGTCGGAATCCGTCTACACCGCCCAACTTGTGGCGCAGAAACCTTTTGCTTCAGAGCCATCGACATGAGTCGCCTGGATCTTCATCTGCATACCACCCACTCTGACGGAAGTTGCACGCCCACTGAAGTGGTGAATATGGCACGCCTCGCAGGGGTGACGGCCTTGGCGATCACCGATCACGACATCATGACGGGTGTCACTGAGGCCATGACGGCCGGACAACAGTGTGGAATCGAGATCATACCTGGGGTGGAAATCAGCTCGTTTACCGGCAACTCTGAGTTGCACGTTCTGGGGTACTTTCTTGATCAGCAGGACCCTGACCTGCTTGCTCGCCTGAAGACTCTGCGTGACGGGCGTCACCGCCGGAATCCACAGATCATCGAACGTCTGCAGACCCTCGGAATCGACATTACATACGATGAAGTCCGCGCACTCGCCGGCAGCGATTCGGTTGGTAGACCGCACATCGCCCGTGCCTTAATGGACAAACACGTCGTCGCTTCTGCTAAAGAAGCCTTTGATCGCTTTCTTGCTGAGGGTAAACCGGCCTACGTTCCTCGGGAACTCCCGAGCCCTGCCGAAGCCATTTGCTGGATCAAGGCAGCTCGAGGACTTGCCGTCCTGGCTCATCCGACATGGGTCAAAGTCGCGGAGCAGTCGCTGGTTGATCTGGTTCGACAGCTCAAAGCCGATGGGCTCGACGGTATAGAGGTCTACTATAGTACACATGCCGCGCGACAAACTCGAGAATACCTCAGCCTGGCTCAACAAATCGGCCTCCTGGTCACCGGCGGAAGCGATTTCCATGGCCTCACGAAACCCGACATCGACGTCGGTATCGGCAAGGGCACGTTGCACATTCCGACTTCGCTGCTTCCCAAGATGAAGGAAGCCGCCGGACGACTCTAGCGCGATATCCTCCGCATATTTTTCCCCAATCCATTGACTCTCCTTCAGTATCCGCTAGACTCTGACTACCTTTTGATCTCGTCACCCATGGGCAACGCGTCGAGCTGGACCCTTCAATATGTGCTTGTCACACTGGCCATACTGTTGGCCGGTCCCGTACTGAGCAAACTGCCGGCGGCGGAGTCGCATGCTCTCTCGCTCTTCGGCTTGACGAGTTCTCAAACCATTCGCTTCATTGCCGAAGGAACAGGGCTGGTCGCACTCTGCATACTTTCGCTCCGCGCATTGTTCCAGATGCCGGATAACGGACGAGGTTTCTCGTTTCTGCGACAACTGGTCCTTCCGGTCACCACCCTGTTCATGGTGATCGTGACAGATAAAACCATCCGGGTTACCGGGCTTTCGCTGCTCACCCCTGGAGGCCCCACACGCTATGCCCTAGCGTATACCGCAGCATTGACGCTGAGTGGGATCTGGATCACCGCTGCCTGGCTTCTGCATCTCGAGGCTCTTCGCCGTTTTTTTGTAAAACCTGTGCAATCGACTCGACGCCTAGAACCGAGAGCGTCCGCCGAAAGCACTGACGATATCGACTCGGAACAAGAACAGAGCGAGTCCGAGGCTGCAACGCCCATCCTCACCACACAGAACGGTCCACCCAGTACGCTCGGTCGGTATAAGGTGTTCAAGGAGTTAGGGCGCGGCTCAATGGGGGTGGTGTATCTGGGGAAAGATCCGACGATCCAGCGATTCGTGGCGATCAAGACCATGCGGCTCGACGAGATCGACGACCACGATAAACTGCAGGAAGTGAAAGCTCGGTTTTTTCAGGAAGCTGAATCCACCGGGCGATTGTCTCACCCCAATATTGTCACGATCTTCGACGCCGGAGAAGAAGACGACCTCGGTTACATCGCCATGGAGATGCTGCAGGGCACCACGCTCAAGCAGTGGTCGCGGAAACCCAATCTCCTGCCGCTCACAAAAATGATTCCGATACTGGCGACCGTCGCCGACGCGATGGACTATGCCCATCAGCAGGGCGTTGTGCATCGCGACATCAAACCGGCGAACATCATGCTGACCACCGATGAGGTCGTCAAGATCATGGACTTCGGCATCGCCAAGATGGCGACATCGTCGAAAACTCAGACGAATATTGTGCTGGGAACTCCCACGTATATGTCCCCCGAGCAGATCTCAGGGAAAAAGGTGGATGGGCGCTCAGATATTTTTTCGCTCGGCGTCGCCATGTTCGAGCTCCTGACCGGTCGTCCTCCCTTTATTGCGGACAACGTCTCAGCATTGCTGTTTGCCATCGCTCACACGCCACATCCCAGTGTGAAAGCCATCAGGCCGGATCTTTCTCCCATCGTAAAGAAAGTCCTGGATCGAGCGTTGCAGAAAGACCCGGTCCACCGCTATCGCCGCGCCGGAGAGTTCGCCATGGAACTCCGCTCCTGTCTTGAAGGGTTGGCTGCGTAAATACGGGGTACTCCTTCTCTCGACTCTTCGCGAGTTTTCAGCTCGAGCGACTCCTCCCCATCACTATCTCTGAATCGCCCCAGGTTGGCAGTGCGAAGTGACACAAACGCAGCCGTGAGGAGACGATGCCTGATATGCGAATCTTCAGTTTCGTAAGTGGAGACGCCCTTTAGGTAAGCTTTGGTAGCAGCCCTCTGAAAGCTCCTGCTCATGCGCCTGCAAACATTGCAGAATACGGCCATCACCTGGCTGCACGATTAGGCAGACCCGCTTCACATCGTCGACGCAGGCAAGTCTATACCCTTCAGTGTCCGTCCAACGTACCAGCCGTTGCCGTACGATCTGTTGGCAGGGAAGGTCCAATCGTTTTATGCGCTGCACCACACAACGTCGCCTGTCTTCTCCTAAAAGCGAATCAGGACAGTATTGCTGGACCTCGGCCTCACACTTCATTTCAGCGATTTGCCTGGCACGGCTGTCGCGCGGAGCGGATATGCCACCGAGAGTGGCCACTGACTCCGCTTCTCTCGCTCCTGCTAGACTGTCAGTCGGTTGCCCGGTTACACCTGGAATCGTGAGATCGAGCTCGGGGACGCGCTGTGTAGCTGCGATTGAGGAAGTCGATTGCGCCGAGAAGAGCTCTTCCTTCGATGGGAGGTTCGCCCAGATGATGGTCCAAACTAAGGCCAACCCCGCCACCGAAATGGAGTTCGTGATCGCATTCCCAAATCGTTCTTGGGTGCTGGTGGGCTTCATCACGGTGAGGATAAAATAACGCGGCAAAAAAATCATCGAAACAGGAGTTTCTCGCAGGACCGTGCAATCGACCAAACCGACTGGTGTGAAGAACACTGGAAGAACAAAAGGCAGGAGCGCGTAAAACTAGTTGTCCGGAGTTTCGACGATGTGATTCTCGAACCTGGTACAGCCTTCGGCCAATAGCCGATTGGTCAACATCTCCCCTGGCCATTCGATCGGCAGATCGGCGGTAAACACCCAGACGTCCGGAGAGGTCCAGACCGGACCATGCTCTTCCGGAAGCTCTGGATCGAACAGATCGGTCCACACCGGCATGTAGACCCCATTCCCACATTGTGTATGGAGATGCACGATGGTGCGAGATCTGACAAGCGGGTCCAGCTCTCGCCACACTGCCGCCGTCTCATCGGCGAGGTGATGCAGCCGTACCGCATTCTGCGCGTCGAACATCGCATAAGCGGCATAGACCGGCGCCTCGATGGTATCGGGCGCACATGCCAGTTCCGGACATTGCTTCACCAGCCCTTCGAGAATCTCACGGCGCTGTGCATCTTCCCACGTATCGGGCAAACCGGGGTCCGGAGCGCCGATCAGCTCAAATAGAAGAAACGCCGTATTTTCGACCGGCGGAAGCAACCGCGCCGCCACGGATTGGACACGTCTGGAATCCGTGACCGTCACCAGGTGGTCATGAAACATTTGAAGATTCAGCATCTCCAAGGTGGCATCGGTCAAGAGGCGCGACTCGACGCGAACAACCGTTCCAGCGGGAAGCTGAAGAGACTTATGCAAGAGATCAGCCGTGGCGATCGGATCAATCTTCAGTTTGAGCGGGGCGGTTAAGTTCGCCTGCAAGGGAAGCTCTAAAGCCGCCATCGTGCCGTAAGCCGGCTTTTCGTCGTTCGGTCCGTCCAACAGTAACGTGCAGCTCGCTTCAGCGACCAGATCAAAGAGCCATTCGGCCATTTCCTCGTCGAGCGCCGCCAGCACGGTCAGTAGATCATGCTCGCGTCCCTGCTCGAGAAACGCCTGCAAGGTATCGATCGCATCATCGGTATCGCCATGATCGTGGCGACGAGCGTTGATGAGATGAATGAGATCCCGTGTGAGTGGATCAGGGCGAGACCAGCCTAACATCGAAGCTCCCTGCTGGACGAGCCAGCGGCCATGGCTCGACAACTCAAAATGCATGTTGCCAAAATTTTCCTACTCATGCAAGTCTCAGAACGATGAGGCGCGACTCGTCCCCCACAGGTTCTCCGCACGTCCCTATTCACCGATAATCTTCACAAGAACCCGTTTACGACGACGTCCGTCGAACTCGCCATAAAAAATTTGTTCCCACGGACCGAAGTCGAGTTTACCCTCGGTGAGCGCAACCACGACTTCTCGCCCCATCACCTGTCGCTTTAGATGAGCATCACCGTTGTCTTCGCCTGTGTCATTGTGCCGATAGACCGCTTCCTGAGGAGCAAGCCGTTCCAGGAATTCGTCATAATCTTGTAGGAGGCCAGACTCATCATCATTAACGTACACACTGGCCGTAATGTGCATCGCATTCACCAGAACAAGACCTTCCCGTACCCCGCTCTTCCTAACCACTGCCTCGACGTGGGGCGTGATATTTATGTAGGCTCGCCTGGTCTTTGTCTCAAACCAGAGTTCTTCGCGGTAGGACTTCATGATCGTTGATCGCTGCATTGTGCCTGCCGCCTCGACAGACATGCAAGAGGCCCGAGAGATTCCCTTCTCATACATGTTTCGCCTCGAGGGAAAAGGCTATAATGGTCTCGGTCTCGATATGTTCACCCCACTTCGACCACTCAGACTGGCACCGAACGTCCTCACGGTCTTGCGCCTACTCGGCCAAGAACGAGCGGGATATCGCACTTGAATCACCTGCGACAGGTTCCACTGCGTGGCCGAAGACATGCATCGGCTCATCCCCTTACATTTACGTCTTGTCCTGTTCCCATGTACAATCTTGTCGCGTCTGCATCTATAGCAGAATGAGCGCTGCTGAATATTCGGACACAATTGACAGCCTATAAGCTTGGTGATAAGTATTTTTCTAGATTATACGATGCTGTCTGCTAGAGGGAGGTGCTCGATGTTTGCTATCGCTGGGGGCCCGTCGTTGGCTGGCAGTCCTCTGACGTGGAGCCTGTTGTTTGCTCGTCAGCCGGAACCGGACCTTGAATTCACGGAAGAAGAGCTGGAACAGACCACCACGATTCGATCTCCTTCGCCCACAAAGCCGCCCAAAAAGTCGAGTGGGCGCCCGCTTCTGTGGGTATTTCTGTTGATATTGATCGGCGGCGGCGCCTATGTCACGATGGAGCAGGAGATGATCATGGATTACGTCGGGCCGCTTCTCGGCGAATCGCCGGCCCCACAACCTCAACCGCCTGTCGCCCGAAGACCGGCGCCGCCTGCCCCGGCCACTCAGCCTCAAGCCGCTGTTCCGATTCCACCTCCTGCAGCACCAGTTGAAGTACCGCAGGCTGCAGCGCCGACGACAACTCCCGTTCCCACACCTCCAGTCCCTCAGCCGATGCCGACGGCCTCAGCTCCGATACAAGCCCCGCCGTCACCAGCATCAACACCCGTTGCCCCTATCACCGCGTCACCGACTCCGCTGTTCAGCGAAGGTCAGCGGGTCAGCGTACTTGCGGATCCAACGAATCCTGGGGGAAAAGTGGTTCTGGCTCAAGATGCCGAAGGGACAAAACCGGGACCGGCCATTCCGCCGGGAACCGTGCTCACGATTCTCGACGGCGACCTCCAAGGAAGTGACTGGGTCTATTCCGTCCGCAGTGACTTCGGCACAAAAGGTTGGTTGGTTGAAAAGCAGCTTAAATTGAAACCCTGATCGCCTGGTTGCACTCCACGTCCCCAGCACAGAGGGCGGCGATTACATCGCCGCCCTCTGTGCTATAATGCCGCCCGTTCACGCCTCCATCATAGCAGGTGAGATATCACGAGCCTCAGGAATTCATGCACGCCGTAATCTTTGACTTCGATGGTGTCATTGCCGACACCGAACCGCTGCACTTTGAAAGTCTGCGCCGGACATTGGCAGACGTCGAGATCAGTTTGACCGAACAAGACTATTACGCCGACTATCTCGGCTTCGACGATCGTGGATGTATTCTGGAGGCACTGCGAATCAATCGCCGACCGACCTCTCCCTCGCTTCTCGAAGAGTTGATGACGAAAAAGGCCGCCGCCTATTTGACCTCGATCAAGGATCACCTCGTGATTTTTCCGGGTGTCAGAGAATTTATCGAAGCGGCCGCAGCCGCCTACCCCATTGCCATCGCCTCTGGTGCCTTGCGCCCTGAGATCGAGTTGGTGCTGGAACAAATCGGGATCCGAAAAGCGTTTAGTCACATTACCAGCGCGGAGGATGTGACCTGTGGTAAACCCAATCCGGAACCGTTCCTGCAGGCCCTGGCCGGATTGAACCGTCATCAGTCCACCGCTGCAATTGTGCCGAATTCATGCCTGGTCATCGAAGATTCCCTCCCCGGCATTCGGGCCGCGAAAGCGGCGGGGATGAAGGTCTTGGCGGTGGCCAATACACACACCGTACAAGCCCTCCACGAGGCTGATGCCATCCGCGCCAGTTTGAGCGAGACACGCCTCAATGAGGTGCGTGCCCGCTTATGGTCGACATAAAACAATGCGAATCTGCTCACTCATTCCCGGGGCCACAGAAGTGATCGCCGCTCTCGATCTGGCCGATCAGTTGGTCGGCATCAGCCACGAATGTGACTTTCCTGCCTCGGTTCGAAAGGTTCCCGTCATGATCGAACCTCTGGTTGGAAAAGACGGAGGCTCCGGTGGAGAAATCGACCGGCAGGTCAAAGAACTGGTTGCGTCTGGACAACGACTCTATCGACTCAATGAAGACGCGTTTTGCCGTGCCCGTCCGGACCTTATTCTCACACAAGACCTGTGTCACGTCTGCTCGGTTACGCCGGACCAGCTCACACGCGTGATCGAGTCACTTCAACATCGACCCAACGTGCTCACGCTCAGTCCAACCACGTTGGACGACATGATCCATGATATCGAGCGCATCGCCCAAGCGGCGGACGTACTCGCGAAGGGGCGAGCTCTCACCCAGGAACTCCATCGTCGACTGGACCACGTGCGCGCAACAACCAGTAGGACATCCGCGCGCCCACGCGTGGTATGTCTTGAATGGCTGGATCCTCTCTATGTTGCAGGCCACTGGGTTCCGGAAATGGTTGAGCTGGCCGGTGGCCGCGATGTCCTTGGATCTCAGGATGCCCCATCACAGGAAACGACGTGGCACGCCGTGGAAGCCGCTCGGCCAGACGTAGTCCTAATAATGCCTTGCGGGTACTCCGTCGAGCGCACGGTCAACGAGCTCCGGTGCGTCGGACAAACCAGTGAGGCGTGGCGGCGCGCTTGCGAACAGTGGCCGGATCTGTACGTCGTCGATGCGGCCTCCTACTTCAGCCGCCCTGGCCCTCGACTCATCGATGGCGTGGAACTGCTCGCATCCATTCTGCATCCGACCCCTGACCATCCTCTTGACCCAGCCAAGGCGATCAAACTTGAAGCCTCCACGCTGACCGGGAGCTGTGCATCATGAATGCCTCTGAAGCTCAAGCCTATTGCACGGCCTACACGAAGAAAAGCGGTAGCAATTTTTACTATTCGTTCCTCTTCCTTCCCAAAGCCAAACGCGATGCCATGTACACGGTCTATGCCTTCTGCAAGGCCGTCGACAGTGCCGTCGATGAACCGGCTGCCGGGAGCAACCCGAAAGACGAACTCAAGCGCTGGCGCGAGGAGCTTGACGCGGTGTATTCCGGCATCCCGACTACTCCCATCATGGTGAGCCTCGCCCACCATGTGAAGACCTTGGGCATTCCGAAAGCGTACTTCGAGGAATTGATCAAAGGCGTCGAGATGGATCTGTTCAATAATCGGTATATCACGTTCGATGAGCTGTCGCTCTATTGCTATCGCGTCGCCTCCGTGGTGGGGCTCATCTGTTTGCATATATTCGGAGTCACATCGGCGCGGGCACAGGATTATGCAGTGGCACTCGGCATGGCCTTCCAATTAACGAATATCCTGCGCGATGTCGGAACGGATGCCGCCGAACGCCGAATCTATCTGCCGTTGGATGACTTGCAGAAATGGAACTATCCCGAGAAAGCCATGCTGAATCGGAGCTATTCGGCTGAATTTCGAGCGTTGATGGAGTACGAGGCGTCACGAGCGCACCACTATTACAAGCGAGCCGATGCGGCCCTCAAAGAGCTGCCATCTCATGAACGCCGTGCGTTGACAGTGGCGGAAATCATGCGTGGCATCTACAGTCGGATCCTGGACCGGATCGAACGGTCGAACTATCAGGTCTTCGGACCGCGTATTAGTCTCACCACCACCCAACGAGTGGTTATTGCTCTACGGGTTTGGCTCCGCTCCCGATTCTCGTGACTGCGTCGTCCTCACACACTGTCCTCGTGCTCGGCTCTGGACTGGCCGGACTGGCAACTGCGTACCATCTTCATCAACTGGGCTACCACATCACCCTGCTCGATCATCCTGGCTGGCTCGATGGATTCCGAACCGATGCATTCCAACCAGCCCCGATTGTCCTGGGATGCCACCAGGAGACGAAGCAGGTCCTTCGCCTGCTCGACCGAGGAAGGCCATCGGAATCCGACCAGACTGTTCCACTCGAATTTCGGCTCCCCGATGGGCGAATTGCTCCCTATCAGTCGGCCCGTCTTCCTGGAGCCTTTCAGTGGATGATGAGCCTCTTCAGCTTCCACGGCCTTTCCTGGCAGGATCGGTGGAGACTCTTCTCCCATGTCGAGAAAATTTGGGAACAGGCCCACACTCTTCCAGCGGATTTAGAGAATCGGACGGCCGATGAATGGCTGATGGCAACCGGGCAAAGTCCCGAAGCCAGAGAACGGATTTGGGATCCGCTCGCTCAGTGGCTGACCGACAACGCGCTGACACGTCTCGCCGCTTCAACCTTCGTCCATCTGCTTTCGACTGTGTTTCTGCGCGATGCATCGGATGCGAGGCTCACACACCTGGCCGGCTCCATCGACCACCGATTCATCACACCCATGAAACAGGCGCTCCGACAAGGCAATGCGCAGATTGTCTCTCTGACCCATCGACCGACCCTTCAGTTTGGACAGACTGGTGTGAGCGAGGTCCGGCTTCACGACGACACCAGACTCCGTGCCAACCGGTACATCATCGCACTGTCCTACCAGAATCTCCTGCAGCTATTGCCGGAACGGCTGCTGACCCGCTACGCCTACTTCGCACAACTCACCGAGCTTACAAGTCTGAGCGAGGTCGTGATTCAATTGACCTGCCCCAGAACGAAGCCAAGGCCTCGTCTGCTCCTCCTCCCAGGCCGACCATTCCACCAGCTCACCAGTACATCACTCGAGTCAGGCGAAATTGAATATCGACTGTCTGCCGTCGGAAACAGGCTCACCGAGTTGAGCAACGATCAGGTGGTCGAGGCAGCACAGGCCGAGATGTGCGAGTTGTTTTCCGGAACGGCCAGAGAGGATATGACCGCTCAGTCAGTCTTTCACGAGAACCACGCGGCCCTGTTGCTGGCACCGGGTGCCGCGCAATTACGGCCGATTCAACAGAGTCCTATCCAGAACTTGTTCGTCACTGGGGCATGGACCGACACCGGATGGCCTGCCAATCTGGAGAGTGCGCTTGTCAGCGCCCATCGCTGTGCACAGCTCGTCGCCGCCCACCCCGCTTGACGCTGTCAGGGCTGGATGGTACGAGTAGAGAATGCATTCATGGGCCAGGATCTTCGCACTTACGCTTCCGCTACTCATGTGGGGTTGTGCCCAAAACCCCTACGAGCGTGGAGGCCACCCCAACGGCCTCAGTCGATACGATGTGGAGCGGGACTACATGGAGTGCGAATACAAGGCACGCCTGGCCAATGATCAGCACTTCTACAGCCCCAGTTCTCCCTTTCCATTCGGTTCCAATCCTCAGAGCCCGGCCGACCATGCCCGCGCACTGCATGGCCTTTCAACGATCAACGCCATGCGAGACACCTGTCTTGGGGCAAAAGGTTACCATCTCAATTAGTTCCAGCGTGCAGGTAGCACAAATCCTCAAACCGTTCACCACCTCGATACTTCGCGATGACCATCCATTCTCGTCGAGCATCGGTCAGGCCGATATAGGCCACACCGGCAAGCCGAAACGGTTCAATCGTAAAGACCGTGCTCAACGCAGGAGCTGGCGATACCTTATCCATGGGAAGAGATATCAGAGGATAGGTTCCGCCGGTGCGCTCAAACTTGTCGTGCGTTGCCACCAAGA
This sequence comes from Nitrospirota bacterium, assembly GCA_031425875.1. Lineage (GTDB taxonomy): Bacteria > Nitrospirota > Nitrospiria > Nitrospirales > Nitrospiraceae > Nitrospira_D. The sequence continues at coordinate 402 of JANPKE010000288.1, read as the reverse complement.
GGCTCATGTCTTGCCAAGCCAGTTGGTCGAGGACCGGACTATTGGCGGGAAAAACATAGAAGCTCTCACTTGGCGCGCCCTTCATACAAAACGTGGTCTTCACCACTAAGTCATCACGCCCATCGTTGTTCAGATCCATCTTCGTCTTGTCGAGACTCGAACAGCGCCTAGTCTTTGGTCCCTCTCCCTTCAACTCCACCGCGGTCCACTCCACAGTCTTTGATAGGTCAGGAACAGCATTCAGCCCTTCTCCAAACAACTTCGCCACTTTTTCACACAGCGGCTTGTTGCTGTAGGCTGCCAGGTCCACTGATGCCGCAGCGGTCAGCGCGGGGAACATTACCAGCAACAGACCTCCCATGCTCGTAAGCTTCATGGTCATCTCCTCCGTCTTCTGGTCAC